>JAESSS010000019.1 GCA_016763975.1 Candidatus Altimarinota bacterium | reverse complement strand
TACAAAACTTTATCCCTCAAAGTCCTAGGATGAATATGACGCCATTCAACCAAACCAACCATGTCACCATCAAGCAAGGCCACTCTCTTATCAATTCCAATCAAAGATTTCATCAATTTAACATCCATATCAAAATCACTCAAAGAACCGGACATATCTTTGTGAACACGTGTCACATTCTTCACATCCCCGTATTTATGCATTTGATTCACAAGCTGACCAGAAGCATGTTTCAAAGAAAATTCAGTAACATCTCCAGCGCGAACATAAGGATAAAAATTAATAGTATTACCAACACACGCCAATTCTTCATGAATAACCAAAGCCAAACGCACACGACTTTCATCAATATCAGAATCCAAAAGTAACTCAGAAAGCTTTTCGAAAAGAACTTCCTCCTTCATCACTCCACCATGATTGGAAATCAAAGAAGAAGAGTAATCATGCAAATGACGCAAAGACGTATTGAAAACATTTCTCTTCATTTTTGAAAGTGCATTTTTTTCAATTTGACGAACCCTCTCCCTAGTAACAGAAAAATCTTGACCGATCTCTTCCAAAGTATGTTTACGTTTACCATCGAGATTAAAGCGTTTGGAAACAACAACTTTTTCTTTATCAGACAAAAGTAGCAACATGTTCTCGACCAAACTGTCGAGTTCCACCAAGGTCTGAGCAACCGAGCCATTATCAGATTCGTACATAGGAAATGAGAGTTAATGAATGAATGAGGTATTCAAATTAAAAAACTAAGCCGAATTATAAGAACATTTTGCATACATGGCAAAGAAAAGGTCCTGTTAGACTTGCCAAAATGATTCCTTGATCGCTTGCTGCGGAAAACCCGCAGCAATAAGCCAAAAAGGAAGCTAACGCAATTCAAACACATAACCCACACAATGTACTGTTTTTATCTTAAGCATGCGCGAAAAGCGACGTATCTTACGACGCAAACTACTGACATGCACATCAACAGTATTTGTAGACCAGCAAATATTTCTATCCCACACATCTTCCAAAATTTGGGTGCGAGACAACACAATTCCCATGTTCAAGAAAAAGTATTCCATCAAAACAAATTCTTTATTTCTCAAACGAACCTTCTTCCCAAAAACACACAAATTGCGACTTGCGGGATCTAACTTGAATCCATCAATCAGTTCAACTCTTGTACGCATAAGCAAATGGTTTATTTAATTAATGATGCCAGTAAAAAGAAAATGTGAAACAAAAAAAGCAATTAAAAAAATCCCCGAGGCCAAAAAGCCCTAATTTACTGTTGTTGACAGAGCTACAACAGCACTATAAATTACGGCATATGAAAGTAGTTATTCAAAAATCAGGACCGGCAAGTGTAGAAATAGAAGGCAAAGAAAAACGTCAAATAAACAAAGGACTTGTTATCTTATTGGGAATAACAAATGGCGACACAGAAAAAGACATCGAATATTTAGTAGAAAAAATCTGCAACTTAAGAATTTTCCCAAATGGCGAGAAACACTTCGACCTATCAATTTTAGATACAAAAGAAGAAATTTTATTAATTTCACAATTCACCCTCTACGCTTCTTGCAAAAAAGGACGTCGTCCAGACTTTAACGATGCGGCAAAACCAGAGATCGCAAAACCACTTTATGAAAAGTTTATAGAGAAACTAAAAGCCCAAGAAATCACGGTGAAAACTGGAGAATTTGGTGCTACGATGCAGGTAAATTTGACCAATCAAGGTCCAACAACAATTATAATTGATTCAAAATTATGAGCAAAGTCACAATGGACAAAATCGTCGCACTCTGTAAAAGAAGGGGATTCGTATTTCCCGGTTCAGACATTTACGGCGGATTTGCCAGCACTTGGGATTACGGACCTTACGGAATCCAATTAAAAGAAAACATCAAAAACTTTTGGTGGAAAACATTCATCCTCCAACGCGAAGACATTGTCGGAATCGATTCTTCCATATTAATGAATCCAAAAACTTGGGAAGCATCCGGACATATCGGAAACTTTGCTGACCCATTAATGGACTGCAAAAACTGTAAAGAAAGAGTGCGCGGGGATCACATTTTAGAAAAAGAATTGGGAATAGAAGCAGTAGCCGGAAAATCACTGGATCAAATCACAGCACTCGTAAAAGAACACAAAATCAAATGTCCAAAATGCGGAAAAATGGATTTCACAGAAGCTCGCGCATTCAACATGATGTTTAAGACTCACCAAGGTGTGATCGAAGAAACTTCAACAGCCGTTTATCTCAGACCAGAAACAGCCCAAGGAATATTTGTAAATTTCAAAAACATTCAACAATCTTGTCGCAAAAAAATACCATTCGGAGTAGGACAAGTTGGTAAATCATTTAGAAATGAAATCACTCCAGGAAATTTCACATTCCGTACTCGTGAATTCGAACAAATGGAAATCGAATACTTTATCGATCCAAAATCAGACATCAAAAAAAGTTTCGAAGAATGGAAAGAACTTTCCAAAAAATGGTACATGGACCTCGGAATCAAAGAAAAGAATCTCCGTTACCGTGAACACGACAAAGACGAACTTTCCCATTACTCAACAATGACTTTTGACATCGAATACGAATACCCATTCGGATGGGGAGAATTGATGGGAGTCGCCTACCGTGGATGTTTCGATCTCGAACAACACCAAAAATTCAGTGGCAAAAACATGGAATACCTCGACCCACAAACAAACGAAAAATACCTCCCTCACGTCATCGAACCGGCATTTGGACTTTCACGAGCAACACTAACAGTTTTAATCGACGCCTACGACGAAGATGAAATCGGTGGAGAAACAAGAGTAGTAATGCGTTTCGATCCAAAAATTGCACCAGTACGTGTCGCAATTTTCCCACTAATGAAGAAACCAGAGCTATCAAAAGTCGCTAGAAGCATTTTCGATAAATTAAAAGAAGATTTCGTAGTTGAATACGATGAATCAGGCGCAATCGGCAAACGTTACCGCCGCCACGACGAAATCGGAACTCCACACTGCATCACAGTCGACTTCGACAGTCTGGAGGACGACAGCGTCACAATCCGTGACCGCGACACTCTAAAACAAGACAGAATCAAAATTAGTGAAATTAAAGAATATTTAACCCAATAAACTATGGCAATATCAGCAATTCCAGAATTTGGAGACTTCGGACCAAGAGGATATTCAAGAGGAATCCCCGCAACAAGTCCAACTTCAGACCTAGTTGCACCAGGTAGACATCACTTTATTGTAGCTGAAGCCGAGGCAGCAAAACTCCGAGAACAAGAAGCTATAATCGAGCAAGGATTAGACCATTTCAATCTCGCTATCAACAGCATCGTAGCCTCAATTTAAGCCGTTTCACCCTTCCAAAAAGGGCCATTTTTTGCTATAATATAGGGAATTGTTTACATTTATGAATAAATATTTCCTCTATATAGGCATAGCAATTGCAGCATTCCTCGGAATCAGACTTTTGTTGTGGATAATGAGGTTCATGTATCAGCTTAGACAAGCCAAAAAACTAATACACCTCAGGATAACTTTGCCCCGTGTTGATTCAGCAAAAGACCGAGAAAAAGACAACGAAAAGGATTTTAGAGAAAAGGTCGCAGTAATGGCCCAGCTTTTCCGTGCTTTACACGAAACAAGGGAGCTAAATTTCTGGAACACAGTGAGAACACGCATTTTCAAAGGAAACATTTTTACCTTCGGACTTGTCGCACACAACAAAGTTGTGGATTTTTACGTTTCTACTCCACCCTACTATCAAAATATTATCGAAAAACAAATTACAACCTACTACCCAGACGCAGATATAGAACCAATTGAAAGATACGAACACATTCTCAAAGGCCAAAAGTCCAAAGGATTCTTTGCCTACCTAAACCAAATAAACTGGTTCCCAATCAAAACATTCAAAGTGGTAGAAAACGATCCTTTAAACAACATGACAAATATTTTCTCCAAAATGACAAAGGACGAAACAGGCGTCATTCAAATAGTAATCAGACCAAAAAGCGATAAGTGGCAGAAAAAAGCCCGTAAATTCGGTGACGCATATTACAAAGGCAAAAAGAATAGTGGAATGTCAAAAATCCCATTAATCAGCCCACTAATCAATGTATTCAAAGGCATTTTCCTCGGTTTCGAAAAAATGGAAATCGAAGCGGCCAAAGGCGGAGATGGATTTGTCAGAATGTTGCAATCCAAAGAAGAGGTCGCCAAACGCCTCGGAGAAAAAGCCAACCAAGCAGGATTCGACACAGTCATTAGACTATTAGCCACAGCAAAAACAGAACAAAGAGCCGAAGATATTTCAAATAATATGATTGTCGGCCTCAACCTATTCAAAGATGGTGGATCCAACTGGTTCCAAACCAGCAGAATATTCTTCATAGATTCCATAAACGACAGACTATTCCTCCACAACTTCAGAAACAGACTATTGGACTCACGTTTCTTATTCTTTGGAGAAAAAAAATCACTACTTGCCGAAGAAGAATTAGCCAGTCTATTCCACTTCCCGAGCTCACGTTACAACAAAACACCAATCATTCGCTGGTTGGCCTACAAAGTGCTCCCAGCCCCATTAAACATGCCAACAGAAGGGATTATACTCGGACACAATATCTATCGAGGCGAAAAGAAAGAAATACGCTTTCTCAAAGAAGACAGATCAAGGCATCACTATATCATCGGGAAATCCGGTTCAGGTAAATCTGCGCTTCTTTCCTACATGATCCGCCAAGACATCGCCAATGGAGACGGAGTCTGTGTAATTGACCCACATGGCGATCTAGTAGAAGACATCCTCACATACGTGCCAAAAGAACGCGCAAAAGACGTCATAGTCTTCGATCCGGCTGATACGGAACGCCCAATGGGATTGAACATCTTGGAAGCCAACACCTCCGAGGAAATGGATCTTGTTTCCTCACAGGCCACAGAAATTTTCATCAAACTATTTGGTGACGAAATCTTCGGACCACGTATCCAACATTACTTTAGAGATGCTTGTCTAACCCTGATGGAAGACAAAGAAGAGGGAGCAACACTGATCGACGTGCCACGCATGTTTACAGATGATGCATTCATGAAATACAAAGTAGCAAAGGTAAAAAATCCAGTAGTGAAGTCATTCTGGATCAACGAATATGCCAATACCGGCGACCGCGAAAGACAAGAGATGATCCCGTATTTCAGTTCAAAATTCGGACCATTTATCACGAATTCAATAATGAGAAATACGATTGGTCAGCCAAAATCTGCCTTCGATTTCAGAGAAGTAATGGATAACAAAAAAATACTACTCGTTAAATTATCAAAAGGTAAAATCGGTGATCTCAATACTCAGCTACTCGGACTAGTAATTGTAGCCAGAATCCAAATGGCCGCGATGAGTCGTGCCGACATCCCCGAGGAGGAACGTAAAGATTTCTTCCTTTATGTGGATGAGTTCCAAAATTTCGCCACAGATTCATTTTCATCAATTCTTTCCGAAGCGAGAAAATACCATCTCAACTTAATCATGGCTCACCAATACATAAATCAGCTGGTTGTAAGCAAATTTGGTAATAGCTCCACAGCCATAAAAGACGCCGTTTTTGGCAACGTCGGTACACTTTGTTCATTCAAGGTGGGTGCTGACGATGCGGAATATTTGGCAAAAGAATATGCACCATTACTTTCAGAACAAGATGTAATTGGAATTGCCAACTACAAAATGTACATGAAACTCAACATCAAAAATGCCACTTCCAGACCATTCTCAGTCTCAACAATCTGGGATACTTCAAAACAAAACAAGAAAATAGCCAAAATTATCAAAGAATATTCTCGTCTCAAACACGCTCGCAAACGAGAATTTGTCGATCAAGAAATCTCTATTCGTATCGGTATGGACCTGGACGACGATACACCGATAGATGTATCCAAAATGCCGGGACAACCAGGCGGAGCAAAAACTTCAATGGGCGGAATGATGGGCGCACCAGGCAGCGAAATGCCACCTGCCCCAATAGTAAAACCTCCGGAAGAAAAACCGGAAGAACCTTCAAGTGAAGAATAAATGGTGCCAGGAAACAGATTTGAACTGTCGACCTCCGGGTTATGAATCCGACGCTCTCACCAACTGAGCTACCCTGGCATAGTAAATTGGTTGCGGGGGGCGGATTCGAACCGCCGACCTTTGGGTTATGAGCCCAACGAGCTGCCACTGCTCTACCCCGCGTCATTATTACTTGTCAAAAAGCTACGCGACTTTACCCAAAAAGCCCCTCAAAGTCAATGATTAGGCCCTAAAGAAAAATTGCCACCACTTCACTGGATTGGAATGTCCGCCAAAAATAGCCACACCTCCCAAATCAGTCTCCCCAAACGAATCTACATCCAAAACATCCGGAGAAAGAATAATAACTTCCTCTCCCGAATTAACTAATCCCAAATTTTGTTTTGCAATTTTGTCGATATACTCAGGCGATGCAAAATACAAATAATCATCAGACTTCTGGCGATTTTCATCTGAAATAAAAGAATTTTCTACCTCAAAAGCATCAATCAGCTTATCAACTTGATAAGAATTGTAGACATTTCTAGTCAAAGAATAGAGCAAATAAGAAACCAGCATAAATTCCACGACAATAATTAATTTGGTCAAACTGGACCGATGTGAAAAACGAGAAGACATAGCTTCATTTTCCTCAAGAATTAAGATAAAATCAAGTCATGAATATTCACTTTATCGGAATAGGCGGAATAGGCAACAGCGCCCTAGCCCAAATCTACAAATCCCAAGGCCACACTGTAAGCGGATCCGACAGCACAACCAGTGATTTGACCAAACATTTAGAAGAATCCGGAATCAAAGTTTCCATTGGACATAACGCAGAAAACGCGAAAGATGCTGAATTAATAGTCTATTCACCAGCAATTCCCCAAAACAACCCAGAGTTACTCCCGGGAGTAAAAACACTTTCATACCCTGAAGCACTCGGCGAATTAACAAAAGAATACGAAACCATCGCTGTCGCCGGCACCCACGGCAAATCCACCACAACAGCCATGCTCGCCTCCATAATGATCGACGCTGGCCTCGACCCAACAGTAGTAGTCGGCACAAAAGTCCGCGAACTAGACGGAGAAAACTTCAGAGTAGGCAAAGGCAAATATTTATTAATCGAAGCCTGCGAATACAAAGATTCATTCCTCAATTTCCATACCACCCACCTAATTATCACAAATATAGAGGCAGATCACTTAGACTTCTACAAAACTGAAGAAGCATATTTCAAAGCTTTTAAAGAATTGAAATCCCGCGCAACAGGCGAAATAATTACGGACTCAGAGGAGCTCGACCTGAAACCAGGCGTACCAGGCCAATTTAACGTAGAAAACGCCCGTAAAGCCGCTACATTAGCCCTGAAACTTGGAATTTCACTAGAACAAATCCAAAAAAGCATCGCAAACTTTAAAGGCACTTGGCGCCGCTACGAAATCAAAGAAAACAATCTCGGCCTAACAATGATCGACGATTACGCCCACCACCCCACAGAAATCCTCGCAACCCTCTCCACAATCCGCGGAGAATACCCCGACGCCAAAATCCTCTGCATCTTCCAGCCACACCAATATTCCCGCACACATCTACTACTCGAACGCTTCGGAACTAGCTTCCAAGACGCCGACACAGTAATAATCCCCAACATCTACGAAGTTCGCGACACCCCTGAGGACATCGCCAAAGTAAACACCGACATGCTCGTCGCAGAAATCGCCAAACACAACAAAAACGTAAAGAATGGTGGGGGACTAGAAAAGACCGCAGTCTACCTCAAGGCCCACGCAACGGATTACGACGTTGTGGTAACGATGGGAGCTGGGGACATTGACAAGATCTACAGCATGCTCTAAAAAGTAAACCTTTAACGAAACAATAATGTATAGCGACGGCATAGATTCACCATGGGGAGTGGGAAACGATCCAGAAACAGGAGAAATGTACACAGTAAATACTAAGACAGGCCAAGGCCTTGATACACATTATCGAGCAAGACAAGGTCAATTTGAAAGAATTGCCAGCGAAAAAACATTGGCAGAAAGAAAGGACGGCACCATAGACCTAGCAAAAACCAAAACAAGAAGAATATTAAGAGACATGGCAGAAAAAATCCTAGCCGTATACTCCCATAAGCTCTAGTTGATCCAAAAAGAAAACCTTTAACACAAACAACATGGAAATGGATGAGAGAAACCCAGATGTCGGATGGTACGCAGACCCAAAAACTGGTGCGCAATTTCAAGTTAATCCAACAACTGGAGAAGGATTTGAAAGATACAGAAAACTAGAAAGAAAAAAATACACAAAAGCAGCAGATTTATCAGAGGAAGCCGTAGAAGGAGAAACAAAAGAAGAAGCAGAAGCAAGAATGATGACAGGAAAGCTGGCAACAAAAATTGCAGCCATCATTTCTAAGCCCTCTTCCAAGTAATACCATCAGGCCCGTCCTCAAGTACAATTCCCTTGGCAGCCAATTCATCACGAATCTCGTCTGAACGAGCCCAATCTTTGGCAGCCCGCACTTCCTCACGTTCTTTGATCAAAGCATTAACTTCATCATCCACCTCTTCTTCTTCGAAGAAACAAATCCCAAGGACTGCATCAACACTCTTTAGGAATTTAAGAACAGCAGTCCCGCCATTGCCAATTTTATTAACTTCTTTAACTAATTCAAAAACCGCACCAAGAGCACCAGAAGTATCAAAATCATCATTCATAGACTTCTCAAAACCAGCACGCGCAACATCAATCAAAGCAACAATTTCATCAGAATCCTCCGTGTCATGCAACTTCCTCACAAAATCATGCAACCTCTCCAAACCATTTTTCGCTTGGTCCAATAAAGAATCGCTAAAATTCACTGGCTTGCGATAGTGGCTTTGGATCAGCATGAATCGCACGACTTGCGGATCATATTTTTCGAAAATATCCCGGAGAGTGAAAAAGTTATTCAGACTTTTACTCATTTTTTCATCGTCAACATTGATAAATCCGTTGTGCATCCAATATCGCGCAAAAGATCCGGAACCAAGAGCGGCTTCGGTCTGAGCAATTTCGCATTCGTGATGGGGGAATGTTAGATCCAAACCACCTCCATGAATATCGAAACCTTCCCCAAGATGCGCCCTACTCATCGCTGAACATTCAATATGCCAACCAGGTCGACCCTCACCCCAAGGACTTTCCCAAGACGGCTCACCTTCTTTTTTAAATTTCCACAAAACAAAATCATAAGGGTTTCGTTTCGACTCCTTTACATCAACACGAGCTCCCATTTTTAATTCCTCCAATTTCTGACCACTCAATTTCCCATATTCTTCAAATTTGGCCACATCATAATAAACTCCATCGTCCAAAACATAAGCAAAACCTTTTTTCTCAAGTGCAACAATGATTTCGATCATCTCCGGAACATGTTCAGTCGCCAAAGGCTTCACAGTAGGCGGCTTGACCCCCAACGCTCCATAATCCGCATCATATTCAGGCATAATGCGCTGAGCCAATTCCTTCACAGTTATACCCTCCTCGGCAGCGCGCTTAATCATCTTGTCGTCGATGTCAGTGTTGTTAAAAACGAATTTCACCTCCAAACCACTATATTCGAGATAACGTCGAACAATATCAAAGGCCACAGCGCTCCTCCCATGCCCCAGGTGACCGAGATCATAGACAGTTGGGCCACAGACGTACATTGAGACTTTGCCCTCCACAAGAGGCTTAAAATCCTCCTTTGTGCGCGTCAAACTATTGTAAATTCGAATCATATACTCAGTAGAATATTTATAATAAGGGCAGACAATAATTGAATCCCAATCATTGCAATAATCGGACTCAAATCAATCATGCCAATGCGATGAGGAATTTTTTTCGCAAGATTCAAAATAGGATCAGTTGACTGTCTCAAAAAATCGGGAATAGGCCCATTCATACGACGACCTTGATTCATCCAAGACATTAAAATTCTCCCCAAAATTAAATAGAAAAACGAACGCTCAAAAACAGTGATCGCTTGAATTAGGTAAGAAATAATAAGAACTTTGTCCATAAATTATGATAATTGCTTCGCGATTTTAGCAACTATCTCTTACGCTGTCTACGATAGAAAAGTCCTCCCAATAGTGAAGGGAAAAGTAACCAAAGCACTTCAGGTCCAGTATCAGAAACCTCACTTTCCATCTCTGCAAGCGCATCCCCGCCAGCCGTACCGGCAATAACTTCAATCGGAGTATAGTCCAAAAGCACACCAGGAGTGGCATCTACAATGTTGGAAAAGTGTTCAGAAATATCACCATTTATATCAATGGCAATAACGGCAAAATAGTATTTTTGGCCATTAGACAAACCAGGAACAAACCAAGTCCCCGAAGCTGTAAAAGTATCAACAGCAGCATTTAGTTCATTTGGATTCACACCATAATAAACACGATAGTTTTTGACCGGAAAATTAGAAGTAGGCCCATCCCACCTCAACACAACCCGCCCATCAGCACTTTCAGCACTAAGCGAAGTCACATCTCCCACAGCAGCAGAAGAATTCCCAACCTCCAAAACAAATTCATCATCCAATCGAGTCTCATTTCCCAATTCATCCACAATAATAAAACTAACCAGATAATCGCCAGCCAAACTTGGTGACAAAATACTAGCCTCATAATAACCAGCATCATTCAAAGTCATTTCATAAATATTATCCTGGAAAACTACAGCAGCTTGAGACAAAGCTTCAATAGAATCCAGTTTAATCTTCACAACAGAACTTGGCGTAATGCCATTTGCCGGCTCAGTCTCAACATTAGTCACAGTCGGCGCAGAAGTATCAATATTCAACACAACATCAACACTATCCTGAATAGTTCCAATCTCATTTACGATCGCAACAGTGATCTTGTGCATACCATCAGTTAGCAAACCACTGGTATAAGAAAATGTGCCATCCACACCCGAAACAACTTCACCAATCGGAACAGCATTATCATAAATCTTCAATAAAGATCCTGGTTCAGCCGCACCGGAAATAACTTGAACAGAATTACTGTAAGTCCCGGCCCCAGGTGAAACAATGCTAACGGCAGTAGAAGGACTAAATCCATCAACACCGGATTTGGCCACGACAATAAATTGTTCAGTCACAATCAAATCAGGATCATCAATATCCCTCACCTCGATTTCATAAACACCAAGCTCCTGAAAAGACATAGTTAAAGAAAAAGTATGTTCACCCAAATCTTCTATCTCAAAAGTATAATCATCAGGCAAATTCGCATAAGGAGCATTAGATCCAAGTGCAAAAAACCTCACTTCACCACCATAATTCACCACAGTATCATCCAAAATATCCTCAGCCCTTAAAGTAAAAGTAAAACTTTCGTTAGGAAAAATACTTTCAGGAATATCATCAAAAGTGAAATGATCAACATTTGCAGAACCAGCTCCAGTAGAGCTAGCAAAAGCAGTCATTCCAAACAATGAAGCTCCATTTTCAAAATAAACAACCCTCGCACGAGCATCCAAAACTTTGTCCTCAGTCGCATCATAAACAGTATAAGTCACCGCTGTCCTAGCCTCGGATTCAAGAGAAAAAGTGATTTCACCATTCTCATCAGTCAAAAGACCACTAACAGATTCAATACGGTCACGAGCAGCAGAAGAAATCAATTTCACCACATGCCCTGACAAAGGATTCTTGTAATTATCCACCAAACGAACCTTCACAAAAGCATCATCTCCAGCACCTACAACCTGATCAGCAGGAGAAACTGTAGAAAAATGACCACTAACTGATCCCGGATAAACTTCAAAACTATTAGATCTAGAAGAAAATCCATCAACATTGGCAGAAACAGAATATGTCCCAGCAGTTTTTAAATGAAAATCAGAAAGATTAGCCCTCGCAACTCCACTGGAATTAGCCTCAGCACTCAAATGCACAAGCTCCCCATTTGGCTTCTCTACGGCAAAATCCACATTGGACCCCGCATAAACCTGAGAAGACCTCAAACTAGTGTAATTACCGGCAATCGTATCCATCGCATAAGCCTCCAAAACAGTTGAAGCAGCAAAAACACTATTACTAGCTAGTAATACCACTAGACCAAGAGAAGCAGAGACTTTTTTTAGGATTTTTAGAAACATTTCTTCTATTAATTAATCCTAATATTATAGCCCAAATAGCCTCATTTCTCAATCCCCCAGGGCATCACGAGTAAATGTGTCAATGTAAAGACTGCGCAACACTTTCTCTCACAAAAGCCACCAGGGCAATCATACCCCAAACCCCTTTATTAGAACTACGATCATAGCTACATTCAACTTCATCATTAAGACTGAGCAATAAACGCACGTCCCTATCAGAAACTCCCTCCGTAATAAGACCAGAATCCAAAGAAACAGACTTCAAACATCCCACCACATTAATGGAAAACGGGGCAAAAAGAGACTCAATCTTAGCCCTGGTATCAATGGTGAAATTCAAAATCAAAGAAATAGCAACAATATCCCCAAAAACAACACGTGCAATTTTTGCACTAACACCACTACGAGCAATATCAAAAGAATACGACTCCTTTCTCACGTCCAGTTTACGCCCACTAGTTGATAAACGAGCATCCACATCCCGACTAGCAAAATCACCCTGAGAACTGCCCAATACAAGCATTTCCTTCAGAAAACCTTCAACCTCACGTGAAACCCAATCTTCCCTCAGCATTGTAAATTTGTTAAAATCAGCAGGCAATTACCCTACAATATGATCAAAAAAATAGCAACAGCCGCACTAATAAGCCTTTTCAGCCTATCAACTGTTTTTGCAGCTACAACAACTTATATCGAAGCAGCCATTTCTACGGATGAAGGACTACAACTGAAGAAAAGTTCAGTTTTTGACGCCTCCGAAAGTTTTATTCCAAATCTCGATAGGGAAGTGAGCTACGAATGGGATTTTGGAGATGGAAACAAAAACGAAGGAGTGCAAATCCTCCACGCTTATCAAGAACCGGGAAGATACACAGTAAATCTCAACGTTTCCGACGGAATCAGTAGTTCAGAAACTTCAAAAGACGTATTTGCATACAGAAAACTAATCGTACTCATCACAGACCAAACTGAAGCCGAAGATCGCATCCAAAACATCAAACAATTTGCTGAAAGTGAAGGAGTATTTATCGAAGTAATTGAAAGTTTCGGATCAGCGACAGATTTTATCTCCGAAGAAATCCTTACAAAAAAACTAAACGAAGAAGCCAAAAATATTCGAAAAGCAGGCGACATAATGGTTTGGACAAACGCCAATTCAGGAATCAATGCATTGTCCCGTTCAATCCAAAACGGAAAATCATCAAAAATAAATTTCAGCCAAAAAACAATCACCAGCATCACAGACAATCCAAGCGCATACACCAGCAGAACCGAACGCCAATTCGATCTAATTAAACCAAAAAACATTAACCTCGCCAAAGAAGGCGCCATCGACATCCTTATCGAAAGCATCAACGACCAAGAATTCATCAACACCTTAGAAGAAAAAGCATATCCACACGAAATAATCACTTCACGCACAGGAAAACTAAGACCATGGAATTTTATGTCATTTTTCGTGAATTCATTAATCAACAACGGCGTACCTGACAACACAATCGCCCTACTCCTACTACTACCTCTAATCGCCACAGTAGTTGCATTTATGAAACAAGTCGTCGGAATCACAACTTTTGGTATCTACACGCCGTCAATTATTACTTTATCCTTCTTCATTATCGGAATATACGCAGGACTAATCACACTGGCAGTTGCCATCACGGTTGGAGCCCTGGTCAGGCCCATTTTGAAGAAATTACGCATGTTGTTTATTCCAAAAATGGCCATCGTAATCACTCTCGTTTCATTATCACTACTATTTGTACTCATAATTTCAAATGCTATCGGGCTTTTTGATTCTGAATTCCTCTCAATCGCAATTTTCCCAATGTTGATCCTTTCAACTCTGGTAGAAAAATTCGTTTCAGCCAAAAGTGAAAAAGGCCTTTCTTCAGCAGCAGTCCTTATGACAGAAACTGTAATAGTAGCAATTATCGCTTACTTCATCGCCGGAGGAGAAATAAATCTCGGCCTATTTTCATTACACTTCGAATTCATCAGAAACCTCATCCTAACCTATCCTGAAACAATCCTACTATTACTTGGAATCAATGTAGCTTTAGGCAAATGGAGCGGATTACGCATCATGGAAAGACTTAGATTTAGGGAAGTACTTAGACATATTGAAGAATAAATTATGGGATTTTTTAGCAATCACGGCATTTTAGGAATCAATGCAAGAAACCTCTTGTACATTCGCCCGTACAACAAAAAGAAAGCAATCAAACTAGCCGACGACAAGATCAAAACAAAACAATTCCTTTCTACTCGCGACATCCCTGTACCAAAATTATTCGGCATTATCAAAAATCCGCTAGAACTAGAAAAATACGATTTTAACTCACTCCCTGCAGCATTTGTACTAAAACCAAATCATGGATTTGGAGGAGAAGGAATCATCCCAATTATCGACAAAAAAGATGACTATTACATCACAGCCGGAGGCAAAAGAATTACCAAAGAAGAAATTATCGATCACATCCACGATATCCTCGACGGACGTTTCTCAATCTCAAATGTCGGAGATTCAGCATTTTTCGAACAATACATTGTTTCAGATGACATAGTGGGCAAATTCTCATATGGAGGGCTTCCAGACATCCGCATCGTAGTGCATAACCTGATTCCAGTTATGGCAATGATCCGCCTACCAACAAAAGAATCTGACGGCAAAGCCAACCTCCATCTCGGAGCAGTCGGAGTTGGAATCGACATCGCAAAAGGCGAAACAACCCACATCGTACACAAAAACGAAATCATCCACGAACTTCCTGAAGGACTTGGACAAATCAAAGGACTGAAAATCCCATTCTGGGACGACATCCTCTTAATCGCCTCAAAAGTCCAACTAATCACCAATCTCGGCTACACGGCCATAGATATTTGTTTGGACAAAACTTCCGGCCCAGTTCTACTGGAAATCAACGCTCGTGCCGGCCTTGGAGTACAAATCGCCAACCTCGCACCATTACGCCGCCGCCTCGAACGCATAGAAGGAATCCGAGTCACTAATCCAACAAAAGGAGTACGTATCGCCAAAGATATGTTTGGAAATACCGTAGAAAAAGAAATCGAAACACTCTCAGGCAAACCGGTGATTGGCACAGAAGAAAACATAGAATTAATCCAAAAAAGTGGAATCCATCACCTATCCGCCAAAATTGACACAACTCGTACCAGATCAATTATTGACCAAGAAACAGCCAAAAAGATTGGACTACTAAACAAAGAAGAAGAATACGATGATGAAAAATCCACTCTCAAAATAAAGTTCTCACTAAAAGGTCACAGAATCCAAACAATAGTCGACATCGAAGACATTGATTCAGAAAAACACAAACTAATCATCGGAACCCGAGATCTATCAAATTTCTTGATTGAAACAACTATTAAACAAGAAGAAAAAACCAAAATCCCAACTGTCAAAAAAATTACAAAACACTTACCACACACAAAAACACCAAACTTCAAGAAAATGGACAAAGACTTAATAGAAGTCGACAGCAAAATCAAATTGCTCTACCACCTCAAACCAACAAATCTTGAAAGCGAAAAGAAAAAATTCCTCGACAACCCAAACAAAGACCCACAATTCGAATATCCCCAACTAAAATTCGACCCGGTAGAACTAACCCACGCCCTCGAAAAAATAAAACCCGACAACTCCCCACTTGGCAAAATCTTCCAAGCAAAAAAGAAAGAGATATTCAATAAAATATCCCTAATAGAAGCCATCGACGAAGAACGTTTCTCAGAAATATCAATAAAACTATTCGGAAAACCTGGCGAAGACGATCTCCTCAACGCCAAAAAACTGATCACCGAAATCGACATCGAAAACATCAAAAAACAAGAATCAATTTTCACCGAAGAAGACGCCATCAAAAGATTCAACGAAATCTTCGCTAAATACGGTCTCGAAAACTGGAAAGCCAAAATCAAAGACAGTATGGTGGCCGATTGCATCGCTGGAAAAAATAACAGACTTTTCATCCGCAAAGGCGCAAGATTCAGCAAAGAACGTATCGAATCATTAATAGTACACGAAATCGAAACCCACATCCTCACCGCCGAAAACGGCAAAATGCAGCCCTACGAAATATTTAATAGGGGACTAGCAAATTATCTCCAAACCCAAGAGGGAATGGCCATGTGGAACGTCGAACAACAACGCAAACACCCCTTCAGCCAAAACTACTCAGCCCTCGCCCACGTAATCGCCATCGACAGCGCCCTAAAACACTCATTCAGTAAAACCTACGCCACACTCATCGAACTCGGCATCCCGGCCACAACTGCCTTCAAATCATGTCTAAAGGCAAAACGCGGCATCTCCGACACCTCTAAACCCGGCGCCTTCACCAAAGACCTCGTCTACTACAAAGGTTACTACCAAGTGCGCGAATTCATCGAAAAAGGCGGCCAACTCCGCGACCTCTACATCGGCAAAATGGACGTGGCCGACGTCGACCGCGCCAAAGAAATCTCCGGAGTGAGAGATGCAATGATATTACCGGGGTGGCTAAAGTAAAAAAGACGAATTAACTAAGTATGATATAGTTAATTTGTAACAATGAAAAATGGACTCAATTAAATTATTTTTAAATTCAAATTTCTTCACATCTCTAGTAACACTACTTGTTGGAAGTTTTGCAATTGGATTGTATATAAAACAAAAAATAAGCTTTAAACGCGACTCAGCAAGTTTAATACTCCAAGAAATAAGATACGCAGAACAACAAATAAGAACTGCTAAAGAACCCACAGCAGCATACAGTTATGCCCTTTCTACAAAACTATTACCAACAAATAGTTGGCACGAAAACATAAATCTATTCATTAGAGAATTAAAAGAAACAGATATTGACTTAATAAGCAGATTTTATGCAAAAGCCAGTTATATAGATAAAACAATAAACATGATAACAGACACAAAAGGACCACTACCAGTTTTGATAGGAACCCCAAAAGTAAAAGCAAAAGCAATTCCCCAAGAAAATGGAGAAAAGAACCCCACGCAAGAACCCCTCAAGCAAGAAGAAATAATAGCAATGAAATATTTTGTACAATTCGCATTAGAAGAAACAACAAAAGAAATCGAATTCATATACAACACACCCGTAGTCGAAAAACTCAGAAAAATAGCAACCGAAAAAAAACTATTTTTTTTCTAAACTAAAAACATCGCATCCCCAAAGCTATAGAAACGATAGTTTTCCTTCTTAGCGATTTCATAAAGTTCTAAGATTTTTGCAACGGGCTCATCGACTGCTTTATTTTCCAAAAAAGAAGCCACAAGCATGATTAAAGTACTTTTTGGTAAGTGGAAATTTGTAATCAAAGCATCCACAGCCTGCCATTTGTATTTTCCAGGAAAGATGAAAATATCAGTTTCACCAGCAGAAGCTACAAAGGCGCCATCACGGAAACAACTCTCTAATACTCGTACAGAAGTGGTACCCACAGCGATTATTCGACGCCCCTCAGACTTCGCAACGGTCAAACGCTGTGCTGTATCATCTTCCAGGACAAACTCCTCAGAATGCATCTGGTGTCCTTCCAAAGAATCACCTTTTACAGGTAAGAAAGTCCCGCGTCCCACATGCAAAACGATTTCCTCAATCTGTACACCTTTTTCAGCCAATTCAACCAACATTTCATCAGTAAAATGTAATCCAGCAGTCGGCGCAGCAACAGATCCTTTTTCCTTAGAATAAACCGTCTGATAACGTTCCGGATCAACAGTAGATTCCGTAATATAAGGGGGTAGGGGAGTCTCGCCAATATCACCAAAAGCCCTATCCATCGCCACAATTCTACTGCCATCCTCCAAAACTTCCCGCACTTCAAATCCAAAATCCTCCAATTCAAACTTCGCCCCAACTGGAAAATATTTCCCCGGTCTCACCAAAACTCGATATTGATCATTGCCCAAATCCTTTAACATAAAAAGTTCACATTCTCGATCCTTCCACTGAAAAAGTATCCTGGCCGGCACAACCCGCGACCTATTCAGCACCAACACATCGCCGGCCCCCAAGCTCTCCTTGAGATCGTAAAAATGTTTATGCCCGACGGAACCACTTCCAGCCCCATCACTCTCAAAAACCATCAAACGCGAATGATCCCGCTTGTCCGCAGGGTCCTGAGCGATAAATTCGCTAGGCAAATCAAAATCAAAATCCGAAGTCTTATACATACGGAGTTTATACCTTAGAAACCCTCTTAATTACAATCAAAGTCATGTCATCTTCCTGCGCACCTTCGCCCGCAAAAGCAACTACATCCTGAGCGATATGAAAATTCACTCCTTCAGCACCATATTGAGGACAATATTCTACAACCAATTTTTTCAAACGCTCCAAGCCAAATTGCTCTTTGGCAGCATTTCTAGCCTCAGTAATTCCATCTGTATACAAAATAACAAAATCACCTTCGCCAAGCTCCAACTCCAATTCCTTTATCTTTTGAGAGTTGTCATCAACCATTCCCAAAGCAATTCCACCTCCCATCAATTCATCACACTGACCACTATTTGAACGGAAAATTAGTAAATGTTCATGCCCGGCACCGACATAAGTCATTTTTTGAGTTTTAGCATCCCAAGACAACATCAAAAAAGTCATAAACATCGATTTCTTCACATACTTTTTTACGTTGGCATTTACCTGAACCACAATCTCATATGCACTGGCATAAATACCCGAAAATATTCCAACAAATGAATTCACCATTGTCATGATCAAACCAGCAGCAACGCCGTGGCCGGTCACATCGCCGATGTAAATATGAGTTTTGTCTCCTGCTGGAAAAAATCCATAACTGTCACCGCCAACCTCAGTTGCAGGCCTAGACTTGGCCACAATCTCCAGTCCGGCAATTACAGGAGCTGCACTTGGCAAAAGATCACGCTGCAACTCAGCCGCCAACTCCAATTCATCCACCATTCGCTCACGGTCCTTGATCTGATCACCAACCTTGCCCAAACCTTTGGTAACCTGATTAAAAAACTGAGCTATCAAACCAACCTCATCCACCCTCTCAGTATAAATACGTTTGTAAGCTTTGCCCGCCAAAAGTGCCTGTATTTGCACCATTACAACTCTCAACGGCCTCACAATTTCGTACCAGTACAAAAACACAAATAATAGAAACGATGTTCCCAAAATTCCCAAGAAAACCATTATACTAATAGATCCGCCAAATCCACCTTCCACAAAATAAACATAAGCCACAATCGCTGCAGCTAAAAGAAAAACCTTCACAAACAACTTCCTAACTATGCTTTTGGAAATCATTTAACAGGGATTACATCTGGTAAACCAATCGCTTTGAAGACATCCAGCACATTTGCTTTTGGACTTTTAATATGAAGTTCTTTAGCATCTTTCTTTAGATGATTATTAATATCCATTAGATAACCAATTCCCTGACTATTAATGAAATCCACAGCAGAAAAATCAAAGACCAAAACTTTCACAGTTAATGCTTTAATCACCACCTCCAACTCCTCTTTGACCGCTGACTGACCGGCTTTGTCGAATTCACCATCAAACTTAACAGTCTGAGAATCACCACTCGCCGCCCCAACCGCCATTTTTAAAATCTTCTCCATAATTTAGTTTTTAAGAATATTGTCAATCACCTCAATCTCGTCATACTCATCAATAAGGGAATACAACCACTTGAGAGTGTGCAGAGTTTTTCTACCGAGACGACTCAAAGACTTATTTTTATGCTTTTCCATCAATTTACTAATCTCCACAGAAACAACTTGCTTCAATATCTTATCAATATTTTTGGAAATCCGCACGTCCACATTTTTCAACATTTTCTTAATCTTTCTACTCCCAACCCCATCCTTATCAAAAAGCAAATCCAACAAAACTGGAGTCGCATCATTATAACCCATCTTGGCCAAAGCAATCGCCGAAGAAATTCTGATATCCATATGCTCCGATTGCAAATAAGAAACACAAAGTCCACGTTTATCCTTTAAGCCAACCTCGCCAATCGCATATAACCCTGCCGAAATCTTCGCAACGTCCCCAGAATGAAGAAAGTCTGCAATGATATAAAGCATCTCATCCTTGTACTCATCAAACTGCCCAAGCGCAACCGCTGTATTGATTTTTTGCCATGGACTATTCGCATCCAAATAAGGAAGTAAGAATTCAATAACTGCTTTGTCATTAAATTTACCAAGAGCATAAATCGCATTTTCCCTTAATTTCCCACGTGAATGAGCAAGAATTCCTAACAAAAATTCCAAAGTTCCAATCGTACTTAAACGAGAAAGTAATGAAATAATTTTGGCTCGAACCTCTTCACGTTTCTCAAATTTATAAAACTTCTTCAACGCCTCCACCATTTTATATTCAAAGAAAAGTCTCCTTTTGCCAACAGAACCCAATTTTTTATAACAAAGCAAAGTCTCAATTGCCGCAGATCTAATCGCCACTTTACTAGAAGAGAAAACCTCCAAAATACCTTCAATGGCTTTTGGATCCCTTAATTCTCCCAGAGATCTCAAAACCTTAACCCTTATAACAACAGGCTCTTTTTTGTCAGCCAAAACCTTCAATAAAACAGGCAAAGCATCTTTGTGTCCACGCTGCGCCAAAATATCAATCGCATTCACCCTAATACGCCTCGGCCTCTGACCCACCAAGTCATCCAAAGCAACTTGCGTATACCTAGCTTGCTGAGTGTAAGCCACATAAAACATCAAAACCGCAACCAACAACATCAATAAATTCACATAATAAATCAATAATTCTCCTTCAAAAAATCCTTGCAAAAGAATCAAAGCCAAAGTACCTACAATGGCACCAACCGGCCTCACGACACCCTCCAACAACTCACGAGTATGATCTCTCAACTTTTCATCCACAGCATAATAAGCACTATGATAAGCGTTAGTATGAATAATGGTGGTAATCGTAAAATTATTTTTAGTCATCACCGCTGGCAGAAAACTGAAAGAAAAAGTCAGTCCCAACATACTCAGCAAAGTAACAATAGGATGCAACATCATACTGCCTGCCACACCAAGATAATTGATCAACCTACTACCAATAAAGAACTGAACCAAAAGCGCAGAAGATGAGAACAAAATAAACAATGCACCCAAGTCATGGATAAATGCATGTTCCATACCCGAACCGGCATCCAAAACTAAACCACTAATATTTTGAAACACTGCCTTGGTGTACTGAAATTCCAATAGATTAAATAATAGCCATTGAAAGAAAACAATTAAGAAAAGTCCTTTAATAAAAGAGACATTCTCAACCGAAAGAAAGTCATTTTTGATCTCTGCCAAAACCCCAATATCCTTGCCCCTCTTCTTATGTTTCACCTCATTACGCTGAAACAGCGCCACTTCTTTATTAAAAACCTCATACATATACATACAAGGAATAATCAAAAACAAGAATCCAACCCATAAGTAAATAAAAGCCTGAGGCTCAATATCTTTGGCCAACAACGTAACCATCAAACCTCCCAAAATACCACCAATGGTATCCGAAGATTCAATCAAAGGAAAAGTCCTCTCACTCTGCAAAGGCGTAAACATTTCTTCAATATATCCACTCAAAATAATTTTAAACTGCGTCAAAAACATCGCAACTGAAACGATCACCATAGCAAAAAATAGAGATCTATGACTATCAGCAAATGGAATCGCCGTCAGCAAAAGCAAACCGGTAATAAAAATCGTGCCAACCATCAAGTTTTGGCGCTTGTACTTAAACAAAATCGTCGAATAAACAAAGGAGCCAATAATCACAAAAATCGCATTCATCACAAACAGGTAGGGGAGGAATGCAATACCATAAGTAGTCACTATCAAACCCACAAGCACCGTCCAACCAATCACGAATCCAATTCTATAAAAAAACCGCACAAGCCAAGCCATTCCAATCTTTGGCCATTCATAGCCATGAACATTGAAAAGCTTATTAAAAAACGAAATTTGCTTTATCTCTTTTAACATCCAGACATTATACAATATTCGAGGCTAATTAGCAATACAAGAAGACGAGAAATAGGGTAGAATAGCTGCATGTCAAAAAAGTTTTTCAAACCAATCAAAGTAGGCGGAGCCACAGCGCTAATAGCCATTACCTCACTTTTTAGTTACGCAATCGGACTATTCCGTGATCGCATTATTGCCACAAATTTCGGCACAAGCTCTATCACCGACGCATACAACGCATCCTTCCTGATTCCCGACATGCTCTTCAATCTTTTCATAGCTGGAGCGCTTTCTGCAGCCTTTTTACCAGTCTTTTCCGAATACCTCACAAAAGACAAAGAAGAAGCCAGAAAGTTAGCAAACACCATGCTTACCACAGCAACGATATTAATTACCGTACTGGCAACAATCGCCTTTATCTTTATGCCCAGTATTATCAGCAGCCTCTTCCCTGAAACAACAAATATAGCCCAAAGTGACATCATCAACATGACTCGCCTAATGTTAGGCTCAGCCATTTTATTCGCCATTTCAAATACACTCGGCAACATTTTAATGAGCTACAAACACTTCCTTGCTTACGCACTTTCCCCAATATTCTACAATCTCGGAATCATCCTCGGCGTAATTTTCCTCCAAGAAGAATACGGAATCTATTCAGCAGCAATTGGTGTGGTAGTCGGAGCATCTCTCCACTGCATCATACGTATAATAGACACCGCATCCACCGGATATAGATTCCGCCCACAACTCGACATCAAACACCCCGGTTTCAAAAAAATACTGAAACTAATGTTGCCCAAATCAATCAGTCTCATCGCTTGGCAAGTAAACCTCTACATCTTTGCAGTAATAGGAATGCGCATGATCGAAGGATCATTTTCTGCCTTTCAATTCGCCCGCAACATCCAAAGTTTTGCTGTTAGTATTTTCGGAATAGCATTTGCCACCGCAGTATTTCCATCGTTAGCAACAGCTTTCGCCAAAAAAGAAAAAAAGGCCTACACAGCCCACATCCAAAAAACAATTCAGCGCATCTTATTCTTCACCATTCCCGCAGCAGTAGGAATAATGATTCTCTCACCAGAACTAGTATCACTAATCCTAGAAGGCCAAGCATTCGACGAAAAATCAGTCGAACTCACTTCACTACTCTTATTTTTCTTTGCGCTTTCAATCCCATTCGAAAGTCTCGTACACATCCTGGCCAGAGCATTTTATGCAGCCCAAAACACTTTCACTCCAATGCTCATAAACCTCACAGCAATGGCGATAATCGCCCTCACAACAATCTACGCCACACCAATATATGGAATCAAAATGTTTACAATTGGATTCTCAATAGCCTTCATAATTCAAGTAACTTTGTTACTAACATTCCTCAAACCGAATCTCCAAGAATTCAACACCAGAGCCCTGATTTCTAGTCTCGCAAAAACAATTGTTGCATCAGGAATAATGGCAATAGTCGTCCTGGTAACAAAAGAATTTTTATCAGCAAACAGATTAAGTTACGTCATAGAAATCTGTGCAGGTGGAGCCAGTTTCTTCCTCATCGCCTTCCTACTAAAATCTCCAGAAATTTCTAGCGTCAGTTACATTCTCAAAAGAATTACAAAAAAATCATGAAAAAACACGCAATCATAATTGCAATTCTTGTATTGATTGCATCAATCGGCTACAAACCTGTTAAAAATTTCATCGCAGTAGAACAAGCGGAAAATCAAAGAGAAGAAACCCTAGAAATAGCCTCAAATGACTCAACAACCTTAGACGTAGGATTCATCTGCCAAGCCCCCCTACAAACTGAGGAAAACTGGATACACCATGAAGAAAGTTGCGAAGAAGCCGCAACCTTACAAACAATTCTATATGAAAGAGGGGAGAGTATCACTCCGGAGGAAGCAGACAGAGAAATCCTCGCCATGATCGAATGGCAAGAACAATACTTCGGAGGCCACTTCGACCTATACGCCGATCAAATGAAAGAATTCATCACCAAATACTATTCACTACAAGAGCGCGAAGTAATTATTATCAGCAACACCACTCTGCAAGACATCCACGACGCCCTCGACCAAGGCCACCCTATCATCGCCCCAACCACAGCAGGACTCCTCAATAACCCATACTATCTCGAACAAGGTTACCACATGCTCGTAATCACCGGATATACCGAAGACAGCATAATCACAAATGACAACGGCACCCGCCGCGGCGAAGATTTCTCATACAAAAACGACATCTTCATGTCAGCCCTCCAAGACAGTGGGGGAGACATCCTTATCCTTGATCTGGACAAATAAGACTAATAAAAGTTAATCAAACCCTCCACTTTCAAATCCTGTCCAATAATATTCACATCCACTACTCCAAAATCCCAAGTTTTTGATAATTTGGAAACTCCTTCACCTCCAACAGCCGACAAAGCACCCGTGCCTCCAATAATCCTCGGAGCAATATAAAAAATCGCTTTGTCCACCAATCCAGCATCAAAGAAAGCACCGTGTGTCGCCGCTCCACCTTCTACAAACACACTCTGCACACCCTTCTTGGCCAAACTCTTCAGCAAACGCTTCAAATTAACCTTTCCAGTAGAATCCTTATCCACAATCAAAACATTTTCATCACGGAAAACCTTCGAACTCTCATCTAACTTGCCACCAATCACAACTCTCAACAAATCTTTATTCTTAAATTTACCATGTGCCGCCAACTCTGGATCATCAGCTTTTACAGTTCCAGCTCCAACCAAAACCGCATCACACTTACTTCTCTCCATTCGCGCATCATCACGAGCATCTTCACCCGTAATCCACTGAGATTCACCACCAGCAGTCGCGATCTTGCCATCCAAACTCATTCCGGCCTTCACTACAACATAAGGAATGCCCTCAACCGCCCATTTGATAAAAGGCTGATTGATCGAACGAACCTCATTGGCCAATTCACTTTCCTCAGTCAAAACAGAAACAATTGAACCGGCTTTTCTCATATATCTAATTCCTTTGCCATTCACTTTTTCAAAAGGATCTTTCATACCAACATGAACTTTTTTGAAACCACAATCCGCCACCAATTTCGCACAAGACGGAGTTTTGCCAACATGAGCACAAGGCTCCAAAGTGACATACAGCTCAGCATTTTTGAATAAACTAGGATCCAAATCCATAGAAGAAATCCCTGAACCTTCCATCACCTGACGAATGGCAATCACCTCAGCATGATCTTCACCAGCTTTTTTGTGATAACCCTCAGCAATAATATGCCCTCCTTTTACAATAACAGCACCAACCAATGGGTTAGGTGAAGTCATTCCCTCTGCTTTCATCGCAAGCTCGATCGCTCGCCTCATAAATTTCTTATCCATCACAATAAATTAAAATGGCGGTTAAACTACCACATAATAGGGGACGGAGCAAGACGCATTCTTAAACGTGTTTCAAAATGTGACCCATCTTGTCCTTTTTTGTCTTTAAATAACCTCTAGTCCTATCATGAGGAAGAATTTCCAAAGGCACTCTTTCCACAATATCCAAACCATAACCCTCTAAACCAATCACCTTTGTAGGATTATTAGTCATCAAACGCATATGAGTCACTCCCGCATCCACCAAAATCTGCGCTCCTATTCCATATTCCCTCAAATCAGGAGCAAATCCCAATTTTTTATTCGCATCAACAGTATCCATGCCCTTCTCCTGCAAATCATAAGCCTTCACTTTATTTATCAAACCAATGCCTCTACCTTCATGATTCCTCATATAAAGCAAAGCACCGCGCCCTTCAGCAGCGATCTTAGCCATCGCAGCATCCAACTGAGGTCTACAATCACATTTACGTGACAAAAAGATCTCACCGGTCAAACATTCACTCTGAACCCTCACCAGAACAGCATCTCCCGAAAGATTTCCCATAGTCATCAAAACATGTTCCGTACCATCCACTAAACTCTTATAAACTTTCATATTAAAATCCCCATGTGCAGTAGGCAAAACAGTTTCAGCCTCCAAACTCACCAATTTTTCATTCTTTCTCTTATACTCAATCAAATCCTTAATAGTAATAATCTTCAAAGAATTCTCCTTAGCAAACTCCAACAACTCTTCACATCTCATCATCTCCCCATCCTCCCTCGCAATTTCACAAATAACTCCAGCAGCACTCTTGCCAGCCATCACAGCCAAATCAACAGCCGCTTCAGTATGCCCGGCCCTCACCAAAACTCCACCATCTTTGGCAATCAATGGAAAAACATGACCAGGTTTCACAAAATCCCCAGAAACAGCACGACCATCAACCATTGCAAGAACAGTTTTTGCTCTATCCGAAGCCGAAATTCCAGTAGAAACATCTTTATGATCAACAGAAACAGTAAAATTACGCTGATTCGACTCTTCATTATTCTGAACCATCGGCTCAAATCCCAATTTAGCAGCAGTATCAGCACAAACTGGAACACAGATCAATCCACGCCCCTTCACAGCCATAAAATTAATAGCTTCAGCAGTGACACAATCAGCAGCCATCACTAAATCACCCTCATTTTCCCTATCTTCATCATCCAAAACCACTACCATTTCACCGGCAGCAATTCCCTCAATAGCATCCTTAATTTCACTAAAATCAGCCATAAAAAATTTAACAGGTCCGCATTCTACAACGATTCGAGTAATCTGTAAACCTACTAAACAGCAAACCTAGCAGATTCTTTTACAGTTGCACCTGCAGCCTCCAAAAGTTGCTCAATAGTTTGATCTGGATTTTTAACAAAATCTTGTTTAAGTAGGGCACTGTCTTCACGGAATTTCTTTTCTTTGCCCATCATGATTTTATCAATAATTTCTTCAGGTTTACCCTCATTTTTCAATTGTTCAGCCCAAATTCCTTTTTCTTTAGCAACCAATTCTTCAGAAATTTCATCAGGAGAAAGAACAGCTGGATTCATTGCCGCAACATGCATCGCAATATCTTTAGCCAAATCTACATTTCCACCTTCCAAAGAAACCAAAACACCGATCTTTCTATTAGAATGGATATATTCACCAATAGTACCACCTTCAAACAAAGTGAAATCACCAATTTTCAAATTTTCACCAAGACGTGTACCAGCATCCACCAAATCAATATCTTCTTTTGAAGAAGCCTTTCCACTCAAAAATTCATCAGCAATACCTTTAGCAAAACTCAAAAACTCATCACTCTTAGAAACGAAATCAGTCTCAGATTGAAGCGAAACCATTGCAGTTTTGCCGCCTTCAGCCCTTACAACCACAGCACCTTCCGTAGTACTACGACCAGATCTATCAGCTGCTTTGGCCACACCACGCTTTCTTAAAAATTCAACAGCCTTCTCAAAATCACCATCACTTTCTTGCAAAGCTTTTTTACAAACCATCATTGAGACACCAGTAGCCTCTCTAAGTTCTTTAATTTGTTCGATTTCTACAGACATAAGCTATTTTGTTAAATTATTACCAGGTGTATTATCCATTTTTTGCGCTGTTTTACCAGTTAAAAATAAGAAAAAATAGTTCTCAGGGATCATCATCGCCAATTGCCCCAACAAAGGAATCTTAATCATTTTTCCCTGCCACGCCATAACCATACCCGAACCGTGCAGCAATAAAACCGCACCCCACAACATCAAAGCCAATTTAGCACTAAGTAAAGCTATTAAAAGCGTAAAAAGCCACAAAGCAAAAAGCATCAAACCTTGCCTATGATGAAAGCGACAAAGCGCACTATCTTTCATTCTAACTGCAGCCAATGCGCAAAAAACAACATTCACAACAGGAATGTTACAAAGCAAAGCCCATAAACGCTCACTATCCATTATTTTTTAGCTTTAGATGATGACACAGATACTTTAATTCTATCTAAAAGATAAACCAAAGATTTCATTGCATCGTCATTAGCCGGAATAGGATAATCAATTACGCTAGGATCAGCATTAGTATCAACCACACCCACAACTGGAACTCCAAGTTTTCTAGCCTCCTTTACAACAATAGCATCTCTAACAGTATCAAGAACGAAAACCGCATCAGGTTTTCCTTTTAAATGCTCAACACCACCCAAGGCTATAGTCAATTTTACAATTGTCTTTTCTAGCTTAGAAGCTTCTTTTTTAGTATATTTATCAAATTCACCAGTAGCTTTCTCTTCTCTAAGATCAACCATGTGACGAATCCTAGTCTTAACCGTTTTAAAGTTTGTCAAAAGTCCCGGAATCCATTTTGAAACTACAAAAGGCATACCTGTAGCATTCGCCAAATCTATAACAAGATCAACAGATTGAGGCTTAGTACTAACAAAAAGTATAACTTTGCCTTCTGCTTTAAGATTCTTCATGAAAACAAGAGCTTCATCCAAAAGGTCAACAGTATGTTCAAGGTTAATAATATGTACACCTCCACGTTCACCATGAATGAATTTCTTCATTTTTGGATTCCATTTTCGTGTACGGTGGCCTACATGAACCCCTGCATCAAACATTTCCTTTAAATCTTGTTTTGTTGTCATAAATCTCACTTGAAATTAAAATTTAGCAGCGCTAATCTACTTAAAAAGCTAACCCAATGCAAGTAAAAACATGGATAGTAAGTCTGGCGCTAGGTCTTTTTAACGGGTGTATTGCCTGGTTTGTCAGCGAGTTAGGATCGTCCTGGCTAGCTATCTTCAGCCAAGACGTGTCTCCTATTGATAAGTTTCATATGCTTGCACGGGTCATGAGCATTTCAGCGATGT
>JAESSS010000018.1 GCA_016763975.1 Candidatus Altimarinota bacterium | reverse complement strand
GTAGGGAAGTGGACGAACTAGGATGGCCTCTTCCAATACACGGCGACTACCGCAAACGTCTCAAATCCGACATCGCCGACCTAAAAAACTGCGACATGTCCAGACTTGGTGGGGGAACATTAACCGCCGCCGCCTTCCTCGAAGAATTCGTCGATAAGCGTGACTGGTGCCACCTCGACATCGGAGGAACCGCCTACACAAGCGAACCACAAGTCTACCAAGGCAAAGGTGCCACAGCTCATGGTGTTAGAATGCTGTTGAAATACTTGGGGGCTTAATGATCAGCGGTACGCAACCTACAAAACTACCTAGAACCCACCATCTCCCCGACAAAAATGATAGGCATGGTAGGAAGCAGTCACCGCTTCAGATGATCCAGTGATTGCTTGTTTGAATTCTGTATCACAACAATCTCCCGCTGCAAAAACTCCGGGTAGATTTGTTTCAGAACGACGATTGATTTTGATCTCTTTGTGGTCGGTTAGCTCCACTCCCAACTTTTCTGCCAAAGCAGTTTGTGCATCGTGACCAATCGCCATAAACACTCCCTGCATTTCCATTTCCTTTCCGCCTTTTAATCGAATTTTTTCTACAGATTCTCCACCCAAAATTTCTTCAATCTCAGTTTCATACAAAACCTCAACCTTCTCATTTTCCTCAACTCGTTTAGCATTCAAAGGCTCAGCTCTCATAAAATCTTTTCTCACAATAATATAAACTTTTGCAGCATGTTCACTCAAGAAGAGTGATTCCTTGGCAGCAGAATCACCTCCACCTACAATACAAACCACTTTTTCTTTGAAAAAAGCTCCGTCACAAAGTGCACAATATGATACTCCTTTGTTTTCGAATTCAGCTTCACCAGGCACTCCTAATTTTCGATGTTTGGTACCGGTCGCGATCAGCAAAGTCTTGCCCTCATATTCTCCAGAAGTTCCCTTTACTTTATAAAGTTCACCCTCGCGAACCACATCCACAACTTTTTCATTTTTGATTTCGGCCCCACTCGCCAAAGCATGATCATAAAGTTTCATCGCCAAATCCGGACCGGAAATGCTCTTTTCACCTGGCCAGTTTTCCACAAGATGGGTAGTCGTAATTAATCCACCTGGCAGCTCAGTGAGAGTCAAAGTTGTTAAACCCAATCTAGTGCCGTACATTGCCGCAGAAAGTCCAGAACATCCACCACCAATAATTATAAAATCGTAAGTCATAGGAAAAATTAGAAATTGGCCACAATATAGCAAATCCCTCTAAAAGCTTACAGTGAAAAATGTCACCATAGTATTGCCTTAGGCAAGACCCTCTTCTAAAAACTTCCCAATCCTGTTCGTATATATCCCTCGGCAATCTCCCTCGCTTGGCGACTACAACTGCCACAACCGGTGCCGCAACCTGTGGATTTCATCACTTCGATAAATGAATCTTTGCCTTTTTCCACTGCTTCTTTGATCTCTTGTTTGGTGACATGTTTGCAATGACAAATAACTTTGTCCGTTGCTTTGCGATAACGATCTTCTTGGTCACTTTCTTTGAAGTAATTGATGATCGCCTTTTTTACAGCTCTCAGTGCCGGAATAGCAAATCTATCTTTTGCATGAATATCTTCTCCCATTGCCGAAAAAACATCTTTTTCCTCCAGCTTCATTACATCATCCAAAAACATACCATTATATTCAGTGAGCATCTCCGCTACCTTATCGTTATATTTTGATTGTTCTTCTGATTGAAAATAAAAATCACCCACAGCATCAAAAGCCGGGATCTGTGAATCCTTTCTCACTTTAACAAAAACCTCAATATCTGCGGTTTTGCCACATCCATCTGCCTCTTCTTTAGAAAACTTTTGCATAATTTGAGTTTTTGAAATTAAGCCTACATACATTTTAGCAAATTGAGAAGCTCGCAGGATTAAAACCCTGCGAGCTTCTCATAATCGAGTAACATCGGCTCGAGGGTAATCGAGCAAAATCGGGGTCGTGAAACCCCTCTGTCTCCAGTGACACGTGCCTCTGGGGATTTTGGTGTAAGGACCGAGTGTATTTGTAGAATGGAGGGTGATACGTGGGAACATACGCACTCATTTTAAACAAATACATTCGGCAAATGGGGCTTCGTGCCCCTCAATACGCTTATCGCGCTTGGGACCTTAAACTCTGTCACATCTAACTGCAAGGTCCAAGCAGTAGGCAGAGTACTCTATGCGACCGAAGTCGCTTGGAGTATAAAGTTGAGAAATGGTCGGAAGGGGATTTAAGTGAGTGTCGTCACTCAGGATTCTTTCCGACCAATTCTAGAAAAATGTATGTAGGCTGTCAAAGAACTGTCTACTTTTATCTTAGGATCTGATGTTTTGACACATCGATCAACCAAGCATTTAAAAAGCAGGTGTGGATTCTACAACATTCCCCTGTAAAAGGCAAGCCCTATTCTCTAGATACTTTGAGGCTGCAAGATTGACAAAACTCAATTTTATACATATGGTAATTGGCCTGGGTATAATTTCGTCGCGTATCAACACTTGATTCCAATTTAGGAATACATTTCTGGTCCGACATCTTACCCAATGATCTTTGACAGGCATTGTGAGAAAGTATTGAGTTGGCAATTTACTGGTCTTTAAATTGTTAGAAACTGGTGATTTGCCAATTCAATCATGTTTAATGTTACGTACCCCGAAACTACCCACCGGGGGACTTTGAGCCCCTGTGTGGGGAAGGAGAAATGTTCTATGAGAAGGAACATGAACTGGGCCATGACGGTCCTTATCGTGCTGGCTTCGGTCAGTTTAGCCCCTGCGCCAGCGATGTCACAGGATTCAGATTGTACAAAATGTTGTCGTCGCGCAACGCCCTCGTGGGCAGCGAAACGGCGGGCTTTAGTCAAGCGCTACGGCGCTGAGATCGCAAAACTAGAAGCGGCCCTTGCCACTTCGACGGCAGACAAATCAACCCTCGACGCCCTCCGTGGCGAGATCGAGACCCTGCGCAAGGGACTCGAAAATGCGAAGAAAGAGGCACCTCCCGCCGCAGCTGCGGATGAGGATCCCAAAGACAAACCATTGCCTCGTTGCATCGGAGCAATGGTCGAGGAGATTGGTGCTCTCGAGAAGCGTCTCGCCGCTATCAAGGCTCAGATCCGCAAAGCCATTGAGGCCGCCGGATTTGAGATCGTCGAAAAGGACAAGGCCTCCGACAAACCCGTCGAGGAACCTGATCCTAGCGGTGAAAGTCTCTGGAAACTTCGCGTCGGAGGCTCCGTCCGCGGATTTGTGGCCATCGACGAGGGCAATAGCCCCGTCATCACAGTCATATCCGCTGACTTCGCCCGCGAGGTCTATCCACGCTTAGATGTGACCTTCGGAGTCTCCATAGGAGTCTCCAATATGAAGGTCGACGATGGCGACACCAGTAAGGAGTCCCATCCCGTGATTTTCATGGGAAAAGTCGGCCTGATGGGTGAGATCACCAGTTGGCTGGACTTCGGCCCTGAGGGGGTCATCAGCCTCAACGAGGCCCCCTTCACGGGCGAGCAGAACCAGATGACCATGTCGATAAACGCTGTCATCCTAGCCCATTCCGGCTGGTGGTACCTCAAGCTCAGCGGCGGCTGGGTGGTCAACAATGACAACTCAGCTGTTGCAGGCATCTCGATCGCCGCCACTACCGGCGGCATCATCACCTTCTAACTTTGTAGCAGTAGTCCCTTCAACCTCTGCTGCACGGTGAACGGAAGGAGGGTACGCTATAACGCTGCCCCCTTCCCGCTCTCCGGGAAACATTTAGACACTCACAATGCCTAGTTTCCAATTTTTGCATACCAAAAAAGCAATTCACATTGCTGCTTTAACATATAAAAATTTGGAAAGGTTCCTCGTCCGACGCATGAGAGCATCGGACGAGGTCACTCGATAGAAAAGATGGAAGGGTCCGGAATCTCACCGGACGGTGTAGCCGCCCGGTGGGTTCGGGATGGGCGTCTACTTGTTGAAGATGAAGAGCGTGGGAGCTCCGGTCGGGTCGAACCAGCTGGTCATACCCGGGAACGGGGAGTCCATGTCGCCGGCGGGGTTAATTCCGTCGGCGTTGGGGTAGACATCCATGCCCATGGGTGAGGCCTTCACCACCATGTTCACGGCAGCATTGCCGTTGAAGAGGAGGTTGAGCTTTAACTCCTGGCACTCCCAGATTCGTTGCACCCAGCCGTTCGGCTCGAGCTCCTCGTTGACGGAGAAGTCCCAGCCCGGCTCCAAAAGTGACAGCACGCCGCCCGCGTGTTCGTACTCAAGGACCAGGCAGATGTTGTCGTCGGTACAGGCGCTAACCGTAGTGTCACAGGGGGTGTGGCACCCGGATTCATAGCAGAACTGCCCCGAAGAGCAGTCGTCGGTGGAGGAGCAGAATTGCGCCTCGCACTGCCCGTTTAACTGGCAGACCTCGTCTAGGAGACAACCTCCGCAGGAACCCCCGCATCCATCGTCCCCACAAACCTTGTCCGTACAGTTTGGAATGCATTGGCAAACACCGTCAGCGCAAGTGCCATCGCAGATCCCGCAGCTGCCACCACAACCATCATCTCCACAGTTCTTGTTCGAGCACTGAGGTGCGCACTCGCACTGTCCGGTAGTTCCGCAGATCTGATCAGCGTCACAGCCCCCGCAGGAACCGCCACACCCATCGTCCCCACAAACCTTGTCCGTGCAGCTCGGCGCGCAGTTGCACTGCCCGTTGTTCTGGTTGCAGAACTGGCCAGCTGAACAGGTGTTACAGCTAAGGCCGCACTCGTCTAGCTCGTTGCAGCCCTTGCCGAAGCAGGAGCCCAAGCACGGCGGGGGACCTTCACAGGTGCCCGCCGCGTTGCAAGTCTCGCCTGGCGTGGTGCAGCTCCCGCAGCTGCTTCCACACCCGTTGTCTCCACACTCTTTGTCAGTACAATTGGGGGCGCACTGACAGACGCCGCTATTCGTGCATTGATTGCCTACGGCGCACGTGCCGCAAGTGCTGCCACATCCGTCCGCTCCGCAAGTCTTGCCGGAGCACTGAGGCACGCACGCGCACTGACTGGCCGCATTGCAAGTGGTTCCGCCCGCGCAGTTACCACAAGATCCGCCACAACCGTTGTCGCCGCAGGTCTTACCTGAGCAGTTTGGTTGGCAGACGCATTGGCCGGAAGTTGAGCAAGCTTGTCCACCGGCGCAGTCGCCACATTGGCCACCACAGCCGTTGTCCCCGCACGCTTTGTTGAAGCAGTCCGGGATGCAGTTGCACGAACCGTCGTCGGCATTGCAGGTTTCGAAGTTTTGACAGGCGCCGCACTCGCCACCGCAACCGTCGCCGCCACACTGCTTGTTATCGCAGTCCGGCGTGCAGCAGGTTCCGCTGTCGAGGCATAGTTGGCCGTCCTGGCAAACATCCGCACAGTCGGGACAGTTCCCGCAGTTTTCCCCGTTAGCCGGTTCGCAGAACCCGTTGCCACACGTGACCTGAATCACGCACTGGAACTGGTCGCAGAGCGAGCCAGTCGCGCAGACGCCACATTGGCCACCGCAACCGTCGCCGCCGCAGGCTTTGTCGGTGCAGCTTGGTGTGCAGCAGGTTCCGGCTGGAGTGCACTCCTGGGCGAAGCCGCAGGAGCAATCCGTTTGGCAGCTGGCGCAGCTCTCGTTAGCCTGGCAGAAGCCATCCCCACAGGTGGGGGCGTTAACACACTGACCGGCTTGGCAGCCCTGCTGATTTCCGCATGACCCGCAGCTGTTGCCGCATCCGTCTGGGCCACATTGTTTGCTCCCACAGTTAGGAGTGCAGCAGCTGCCGAAGGGGGTGCATTGGCCACTGGTACAACCGCAGTCCAGCGCACAGCTAGCACAGTTCTCTCCGGATTGGCAGATGCCATCACCGCAGCCGGCCTGGGTCACGCACTGGAAGGTTGTAGTATTGCAGGCGGATTGGCCTGGGCAAACGCCGCAGACTCCACCACCGCAACCCGAAGGTCCACACTCTTTGCCGGAACAGTCCGGCGCACAGCATGAGCCTTCCGATGTGCAGATCTGGCCAAGGGCACATTGTGACGCGCAGTCAGACTGGCAGTTGGAGCAGTTTTCACCGAGACCGCTTTCGCATAGGCCGTTACCGCAGCCGGCTTGAACTGAACACTGGCCGCCTTGGCACTGTTCGCCATTAGAGCAGCCACCACAGGAACCACCACAGCCATCGGGGCCGCAGGCGGTGTCGCTGCAGTTTGGTGTGCAACACGTGTCGCTTACGCACTTCTGGACGTTGCCGCAGCCGCAGTCGCCGGGACAAGTCCCGCAACCTTCTTCAGCCTGCTGGCATACCCCGTCGCCACAAATGACGTTAGGGTTTCCACTAGTCCCGGTCGTTCCGGAGGTCCCAGTCGAACCGTCGGTTCCGGAGGTTCCACTAGTTCCGGTCGTTCCCGAAGTTCCACTGGTACCGCCGTTGCTGTCGGTGCTCGTGGTCCCAGTCGTCCCCGAAGTACCAGTCGAGCCGTCGTCGCCACCAGTTCCGTACTGGGTCAGCGTCGCCGCATCCCCCTGTTCTCTGTCAGCCTGACAACCCGTAAGGGCCACCAGGTAAAAGGCCGCAAGGGCCACAATAAGAGCGCGCTTCGAAAGCATTGCTCGATCTCCCTGTCAGCCGCCCGTCGGAGGGCGGTTCGTTGAGGGTCCACCGGCATGGCGAACTCTCTACCCCCCGCCCAAGGGCGGGCTAATGCACTATTTTGAGGAATCCACACACATGCGTGAAGTCCTCGTCAAAATCGACTAAACTTGCACGTCATCCAGACGCCACAAGTCCAATTTTAAAAACTTTAACTCCCGAACAACATGTTCGTGAGTCTTCTAATTCCATCGATTCCACATGCCGAAGCACGGGAACCAAGTTAAAACGGAGTCAAAGGACCTACCGGAACATGGAGACAAGAAGACAGCCTGCAAGATGCCGCCTTATCCCCATAGTCCGATGGTCCTTTACGAATTCACTGAGTCGCGTATAAGCGCGTCTACGAAGCAAATCCTAACTCACACTAACTCGATTACTTACAAGCACAGAAAGCGCTCAAAAGTAATCGTTCTATCGAGATGTCAAAGGTCACCTCTTACTACTTAGGCCACAAAATAGGCGCAGGTCTCCCTTCTTGAAGGAATCCCTATCGCGTGTATGCAGGCCATAAATCCTTATGACTACCAACAGTTGCAGGCAAACTATAAGAAGTAGTAAAAGAGCTCGAACTATACGTTAAATCGACGTATTAGTCAACTTAGATTACGCCCAAGCACAGCAAAAGTTACGCCCAAAACCATTACAAGGCAAATTACAATTTTACGTGGCAAAAAGAATAATCAGATGAAATACGCAGCTCTACTAATTATTCTTTTTACTAAAGAAAAACCCCACTCTTGCGAGCGGGGTCCTTCCCCTCATTCCTATGAAAAATGTAACCGTACTTAGTTTGGGTGGGCATCGCCTTTAGCGACCCCGAGTCGGACTATAAAAGTCCATTCATACTCATCTTGTAGAGAACAGTAGCTACTTCAGCTCTTGTCACTCCAGCACCACCGTTAAGGTAAGCACCGTCGAAGAGATCGTAAGAGTATGCTACTCCAGCGTAGTCTAGGAACCAGTTTTGATCTGGGTTGCTAGCGTTTACGTCAGCGTAGTAAGAGTAACCGTAAGATGGGATATCAAATCCTGTGAAAGCGTCACTAGCTTCTATTGCAAGCTTAAGGAATTCAACACGATTCACATCTTTGTATGGTCTCACATCGTTTGTTCCACCAAAACCGTGGAGCATTCCGTGAATTTGAGCAGTTCTCATGTAAGGCATGTACCAAGCAAGAGGCTCAACATCAGCGAATCCAAGTGAAGTACCATTAGCAGGAAGTATTGAAACACCGTCTCCAAATGCTTCTAGGATTACTTTTAGAACTTCCGCACGATTGATAGTTTGGAAAGGTCTAAATCTTCCGTCAGCGTATCCAGAGAAGATACCCCATTTAGTAGCCCATGCGATAGCTTCACATGATTCATAATCAACACCCTTAGTATCCCAGTAGTAGTCAGAACAATCAGTATATTCAAATTCTGGTACAGTAGGTAGTTCAGGTTCTTCATCGATGAACGGAGGTTCTTCGAAGTACAAAGTTGTGTCAGTGTTTCCGATTACAAACAATCCAGTTTCAGTATCTTTGTGAGATCCAACCTTAGATTGAATTTTGTAAGTGTATACACCGTCATCAAGTTGTTTGTTGTCTCCGTCACGACCATTCCATTCAAGGTAGTTACAACCAGCATCTACTTCGTATTTATCTAGTAGCTCAGCTTCAGTTTTACCAGAAGCAGTCTCACCTTCGTAGATTGAAACAGTTAGCTCAGCTTCTTCATCTACACAGTAGTAAAGGTTAGCGTAGCTCATAACTTTGTCGTCAAAGATAGCTGGGAAGATAGAATCGTTAGTAACGTTTGCTTTCTTATCGCTAACTTTGTCTCTTTCGATATCTACATCAACACTCTTGAATCCGAATACGTCGTCTTCTGTAAGATTTTCAGCAACGATTTGGAATCTCCAGTCTTTACCAGTGTTTACTTCTCCACCGTCTTCGTCGTAACCATCCCAAGTGTATGAATACCATTTGTTCTTTCTAACTTCTTCATCTTTGATAAGAGTGAATTCTTTCTTAGCTCCTTTGTAAACATCAACAGTAATTAGAGCTGCTTCGCTTACTTTAAAGATAAGGTTTGTGAATTCTTCTTTGTCGCTATCAAAAGAATCTTTTGATACGTATGCTTCTAGAACGTTAGGTTTAGCGTATTTAACGTCGATAGTCTTAGTAATTTTTTCACCGTCTGCACGGATGATAATTTCCCAAGTTCCTTCTCTAATGTAATCACCATCGTCGTCTGTACCATCCCATTCTTCTTCGTAGTCACCGTCATCAGCGTAATCGTCGTCAAGAATCTCGATAACTTTGTTTCCTTTCTTAGCGTCGATACGTAGAGATTTAACTTTAGTTTCAAGGTCTAGGTGGATTTCTAGGAACTCATCAGTAGGATCCCAAGTAGCTCTTGGAGAAAGTTTTACGTTTTGTAGAATTCCTGTAGTTACTACAACTGTAGTATCAATTTCAACTTCGTAAGTCTCAACATCTGTACCGTCGTCGTTTGTAGCTGTAACCTCGATTTTGTATTTACCATCAGCCACTTCATTACCTAGTTCGTTAGTACCATCCCAAGATAGTGATTGTGGAGATTCAAAAGATAGGTACCATTCTTCTTTGTAGTCATCAAATCTACGAACAGTAACATTGTTTGTGTTTTTGATAACAACTGCTAGGTAAGCATCCTTAGATACGTCGAATGAGATGTTTGTAACATCAGCATCAGCAGCTGAGAATGATTGTGGAACAGCCTTCAAGAAATTTACTTGTGGAATAAGAGAATTTACAGGAGTAACTGCAGACTCGATAGTTACCTCCTGGCTGGCAGGAGCTAGTACGTTTCCGTTCTCAGTTCCGTAAACAACTACAGTGTATTTACCGTCAGCAATAGCAGTACCACCGCTAGCGTTGTTAACAGTACCATGCCACTTATAACTCTTTGATGTACCAGCAGTCACTGCTTCACCAAGAGTAAATGTTTCTACAAAGTTCAAAGAACCGTCAACAACGTATGCGTTGAGGCTTACGTCTTTTAGAACGTCGAAAGAAACATCCATGTTTTCACCAATACTAGGATTAATAGTAATTGGAGCAACAGAGAAGTTTGTAAGGTATGCATCGTTAGATGGTGCACCTGCAGGTGGATCGATTGGAGTTCCACCGTTGTCAGCAAATGCAACGTTTGTTGCTAGGATACTGAGGATTGCCACTAGGGCTGTAAATTTTTTCCACATATGATTTTTGATTAAATGTTTAGGGGGAAAATATGTAAGGCAGTAATCATAACTATCATTTTACTATTTGTCAATACTATTTTCTAATATACTTTAGAACAGGTCAGCTTGGTTCATTCTGAAGAGCATAAGTGCTACTTCTCCACGTGAACTCAAGGCTGCAGGTGTAAAGTTCACCCCGTCAAAACTATCGAATAGACCGAATTGATTAGACTGACAAACATAGTTTACAAACCAATCAGCACCACTCACGTCTGGATATGGGCTAAAGCCACAGAAAGAAACAGAGTAGTTTTCAGCTATTCTTAGAGTTTCGAATGCAAATTTCAAGGCCTCAGCTCTATTTACTACGTCACCAGGACGAGCAGTTGTTTTTCCAGCATCTCCACTGAAGATACCTAGAGCTTTACCAGTACGGATATAAGGCATGTACCAGTCATTTACATTTACATCACTAAACCCTTGAGTAGTTCCGTCAGAAGAGAAAACGTTGATTTTCATTGCTTCTAGAACCACTTTCAACACTTCCACACGGTTGATTGCTTGGTGTGGACGGAATGTACCGTCAGCATAACCTTGGAAGATTTCTTCTTCGTAAGCCCAGTCTACAGCTTCAAAATATTTTGAACTTGCAGATACATCTGGGAAAATTTGAGTATTGTTTGCAGGTGGTACAAATGGATCGTCATCGTTGTTATTAGAATTACTTCCTCCAATAGTTACGTTTGAAGAGATTGAACCACTATTATTTGAGCTTGAACTTGAGCTGCTAGATGATGAAGAAGATGAACCGCTTCCACTAGCTGTACCATCGATATCACCAACAGTACCTACATAAAAGTGACCATATTCAGTTTCTGTACTTTTTTTCTTAGAAACAATCTTGTAAGTGTAGAAACCTTTACTTAGCTTGTCTCCATCGTCATCACGACCGTCCCATTCGATTTCATAGTTATCTGACTGCATATCTTCGATATCAAGCAGTTCGATTTGTTTAGTACCACTCTTGCTCAAACCTTTGTGGATAGTAACAACCACGTCAGCGTCTTCATCAAGTCTGAAGTAAAGAGTCATTTGTTCTTTGCCATCAGTTAGTACCGGGCTCATATAGTCCTCAGTAATATTAGATTTTGAGCTTGATACTTCACTGTCGTCATCAAGGTCTAGGCTAACTTTTTCGATATCAAAAACTTTGTCGTTTGCTTTGTTCTTAGCAAAAATCCAAAGTTCCAAATCTTTGTCATCCTCATCTTTGCCACTACCATCGTATTCAACTGCATACCATTTGTTAGCTTCAACTTCGAAGTCTTCAATAATTTCTTCATCTTCTTCACCATCATCGTACAAGAAGATATCTACATCAGCATCTTCATCAATCTTAAACATCACATGTGAAAATTCTCCTTCATTAGGATCAAAATCCTTCTTTGACATTCTAGCTTCGTCAACAATAGGTTTGTCATATTTGATTTCGATATCTTTAGCAGCGATTCTATCGATACCATCTTTTTTAGATCTAAACTCGATTCTCCATTTTCCAGCTGAAGCATAATCGTCATCGTCATCATCAATTGTTCCATCCCAAGTTGTTTCAATATTGTTGTCTTTATCAATATCTCCAAAATCTTCGATCTCAGTCTCAATGCTTCCACGTACTGCAAACACTAGAAGGTCTTCTAGGTCAACTTTGACATCGAATTCGATAGTTAGTTCATCTTCATCTTCTCCAGGCTTAAAAGTCTTAGAAGGACTTAGATCAATTCCTGAGATGTGGCTGTTTGATTCAGGAATATTGATTCCTTTCTTCAATTCAACAGTTTTTGTTTCAACAACTACACCAAAACTATTTCTAGTAATAATTTTCACCTCATATGTTCCATCGTTTACAACTTTTCCAGCATTGTCATCTCCGTTCCAAACTAGTGTGTGGTCAATATCATCACCAAATTGTGTGTCATTGTGTGATTCATAACTCTTAACTCTAAGTGATCCTTTACGAATTTCCACAGTCACTCTAGCACTTTCACTAGTAGTGAAATTAATGTCTGTCCCAGCACTTGCGCTAAAGACGTCTGGATTTACTGTAAAACTTGTAATTGATCCTTTCTGGCTGTTTGGGTAAGAAACAAAGAATTTCTTTTCCTGAGTCACAGTTGCTTCACCAGATTTGATTACTTCAATTTTCACTTTATATTCACCAGCTTCGATTAGTTTAGCGGCAAAAGTACCGTTCCATGAGAATGTTTCAGTTACGTTCTGACTTTGGAAATTCTTTATTTCTGTACCATCCAACTTTTGGATTTGTACATTTACAGTTTCAGCAAGCTTGTTCAATGTGTATTTAATAGCAAGATCTTCATTTTTACCATTTTCTGAAGGATCTACAGGATCAGGACCTACATTAAATTCTTGGATAAGAATTGTCGCAGGAACCTCCACTTTTACAGCTACAATTTGTTTATCCAAAACAGTTCCAGTAGATGTTGCTCTAGTCAAAACTTGCACCTCGTAGTCACCGGTTTGTACCAAGTTACCGTCTAGGTCTTTACCATCCCACGCTAGGTTTGCATTAGTTGTTGTTGAATGTGAACCCGCAGTTTCGCTTACGTTGTTTACAATTGTTCTCTTTACCACGCCAACAGCGTCTACAACCTGTACAGTCACGAATCCATCGTTTGAAAGATCGTAACTAACATCAGCAGTCTCACCTTGAGTTGCTGGATTGAATTTAGCTGCATTTGTAACCGCCAAGTTAGTTATTGCAACCGCTGGAGTCGTATAAACCTTGAATGCAGCAATATCATCTTCAAAAGATTTACTTCCAACATCTCCGGTCTCAACATGAGTTACCACATTATAGTCACCATCTACACATGCGTTTGCAGTAGCAGCACAAGCATCTTTTGCTTCTTGCGTTGCATCAAAAGTTTTACCATCCCACTCAAAAGAACTTTTTGCATCTGTATCAATCCAGCTATCAAGTGTCTTGACGACCACATCACCCTTTTTTACTACTACAGTCCCATCAGACCGAAGTGTGTCAAAACCGGTTTGATAAGCAATCTCCACCTTCAAAACTTGTCCAGCGCTTGGCTCGAAAAGTTGTGGTGAAGAACTATCGACTGTCAAAGTAACAGTATCAATTAGGTCAGCTTTAAAATCTGCAAAAGCAGAAGGGACAATCAGTGTGCTAAGGATAGCAATCGTGCTGAGCACGGCGAACATTTTTTTAATCATGGTTTCTTGGCTATAAATTTGTAGGAGAGTCATAATATTACTTTTTGTCAAGAAAGCAAGCCTAAATTGTCTACAGGCAGCGAAAAAGATAATTTTTCATCATATGCCCTGACTTAAAGGCCTTTCAACAAGTGAAGTGTTCCTTCAGCATGCATCAACCTCTTGCCATCAATGGAAACGACAGTACGAAGATTTTTGTTACTTTCTTCCAAGTGCCCAACAGTATAAGGCGTGCCATAATCGCCATTCAAAAAGTAGTGATCATTGCCTCCAACTTGTGGACTATCTCCAATTACCAATATCTCTCTAGCCTCATTTCCCAGCTCCAAACTCCTCTTGGCCCTCAAATATTCCGCAAACTTTTGTATGCCATTATCTTTATCACCCTTGGCCGGACAAATCACCACACCAATTCCTGAATCTCCAATATGAAAATACTCTTCATATCCGGGATACTCACGTGCAAAGTATGCAGCCACCACCTCAAAAATTTGTTTAGAAAGGGCATTCACCACCTCAATGTCCCTCACTTCTGAATAATGAATTTTTGTCCTCATTACCACCACAACTTGGTGAGCATTGTTATAAACCATGCCAAATTCTTTCACAACTTCCACCAAATCTTCCATCAATTTGGCTCTACTAACAAAATCTTCAGGCCAATCCGCACGATAAAACTCTTCCGCACTACCATTCTCAAAGTGATAGCCAATAGAGCCATTCTCAGCAATAAGAAACAGGTTTTTTAACTCATCCCCATTAAATCCCAAACTATCAAAGCCATGGTTCATAAAGGACTCCAGCTGTCTGCCAGTACAAAAAGCTATTGGCATCTTGCCAGCCAAACTCCTCAATTCATCAGCAAGCTCCTGCGGCGGGCTATATTGCCCCGGCTCAGTCACAGTGCCATCAAAATCAAACATTATCGCTTTAAACCTATGCATTAGTATTTTTTTTCAGCTCGCAATCTTTTTGCAGTTGCCAGCATCTTATCTTTCTTGTCGATGTATTCCAAGCCCTCGGTCTTATCAAGATAGGGGACTAGTATATCGGTCAATTCCGCTGCCGCCTCCACATTATGAGTATAAGCAGTAAAATGCACATTATTCTCCACAAATTGATAATAGTTGAGCAGCATCTCTTTCATCTGTCTAATTACATCAAAAATATCAGAGCCATATTTCTCCAGAGCAATACCATTATTAGTGGCATGTTTGGTCAAAGCCCTCAATACATCACTATAATATCCAATTTCATTTTTAGGATTCTTGGCAATCCCATCCCACAACCCCGCAATACACTGATTTAAATCATAACCTGCATAACTTTCATCACACAAAATAACTGCCCCCAAATAAATGGCACGATCATCATGCTGATTTAGTTCTTTCTGTTTGGCTATATTCACAAGAGCTTCTTCAAATTCCCCCTCATTCATAGCCTCATCAGCTTCGTTGAGATAGTGATTTCTAGGGAAAAGCGAATTATTTAGCACAGACTGATCCACCAAACGATCTACCACCAAAACAGAACCTTCATAAAGTGCAAAAATCCCAATCACAAGAGACAAGATCAAAACAACATAAGACTTTTTCACCTTTTTCTCACCTAAGTACTTGGATCTAATAATCGCCAAAAACCCAAAGAACAACATCAAATTCACAATAAAATTAAAATTATAATCAATCATGCTGTGCGCCAAAGCCCCTGCCAGTGCAATACCCAGCAAAACAACCATCTTCCTATCACAATCACTCATCTCCTTCTTGAATCTCCTCCCCACCGTAAGCACAAAACTTCCCAAGAAAACAAAGAAGGCACCCAACGCAATCAGGCCATTCTCAGCCCCAATCTTTAGAAAAAGATTATGTGGGTGATCACTATTCCCCAAAAATGTCTCTTGAATAGGGTTGTAGGCTTGCCTGAAGCTAGAAGGTCCATAACCAAAAATTGGTTTTTGATTAATCAAAGTAAAAGCCCCCTTCCAGAAGTCCACTCGTTCCTGTTTGGAAGTTAGTCCTTCATTATTTTCGAATGCTATTCGCGCCTCAACATCAATTACTTCATGCGAAAACGACCTCACAATATTTGCTGTGCCAAAAAGTCCCACAGCCACAACCGCCGTCACCAAAACCGAAATCATTGTTTTCTTATTAATACTTCTCCAAAAATAAGCAATCAGCAGTACAAGCTGTCCCCCAAAGGCAATCATTGCTCCTCGTGAAAAAGTCAGCAACAATCCGGAAAGCACAAACCCCAACATCACTTCATATTTTCGCCCTTTCTTCATCAAAAATAACGGCCACACCATCAACAAAAACAAAGCAAAAGCATTCGGCCAATCATTTGCGTGATAGAGGATGTTAAAAAACGGCCCACTCATTCTCGGCTCCGGAAGAGAAAAATACATTACATAACCCAGCGCCACGGACAACAATGCCGCAACTCCCACTATTTTAAGAAAAACCTCATACCATTCATTCTCTCTATAGGCATACATAAAATAAAATGCTGCCACGGTAACCCAAGCCAAAAGTTCAGAAAATCCCAAGTTTTTCACATCAGAAAAGACAAAAGACAAAATCATCGCCGCCACAAAAGCCAATAGTGCCCCCTGCTCCAACCAATCTCGCTCACGATCTTTCTTCCACTCGCTTAGGGCCAACGCTCCAAGCAAAACTGCAAACACAATTACCATCGGAAAGCCCGCTCCGTAGTCATATTTCTTAAATACTGGATTCAAAAGGGCAATAAGAAAAAACGTGCCCAAAAGCATGGAAGACCTATTATCTTTGATATATTGCCACAAATTTTTCATGGCGCAATTATACACAGAAAAAGGCTGCCTTCAAGTGAATGAAGGACAGCCTCTCAAAAGCAATCGATTAAGATTTGCCGTGACATGGGCAGAACATAGCTAATCCCATGATTAGAAGTGTAGCTGGCCACCACATCATTACGAATTCTGCAAAACCGCCAGTGATTACTCCCAGGTTCCCCAAAAGGAGGAAAAGACCTGTTAGTGAAAGCAATAGAGGTAGTACCTTTTTACAAGGAGAACAATCTTTCATACAAAATGAGGTTAAATTGTATGCACGAATACTAGTCTAATTTTGCTTTTTAGGCAAGAAGCACTACTATAAAACCATGAAGACGAAAAGATTGCGTACAATTCTGGTGGATGTCATCGATACCAAGATGGACAAGGTAGAGGCCGAGAAGCGCTTGGAGGAGGTAGAAAAGCTGGTTGCTACCTATGGGGGAGTGGTGGTTTTAAAAACTATTCAGAAAAAGGGATTGCCCGACTACAGAACCTATATTGGCAAAGGCAAAGTAAAAGAAATCCAAGAAATGGCCGAAGAAAACAATGTAGACCTGCTCATTGTTAACAACATTCTAAAGCCGCGCCAAGTTTATGAACTTAGTGAAATTTTTCGTGACCAAAATGTGAAAGTTTGGGATCGTATCGATTTAATTTTGAAGATTTTTGGTAAACATGCCGAAAGTACTGAGGCCAAACTCCAAATCGCCCTCGCTTCTATTCGTCACATGGGACCACGTATTTTTGGTATGGGTTCAGAATTGATGCGTCAGGCTGGAGCAGTCGGTTTGCGTGCAGGTCAGGGAGAAAGTAACGTTGAGCTGATGAAACGCCATCTCCGACGCCAAGAATTAAAGATTTTGGACAAACTAAAACATTACGACACCATTCATGCAGGCCACCGCAAACGTCGTCGCCGTAATAATCTCAAAACAATGGCATTGGTCGGCTACACCAACGCTGGCAAGAGCTCACTCCTTAATTCACTGACAAAAAAAGAAGTTTACGTTGCTGACGCCCTTTTTGCCACTTTGGACACCAGGGTCGGCAAACTCTTCATCGAAGGTAGTAACGGCCTCAAAGATGGCAAATACCAACCCGGCACAGAGCTGCTTGTTTCCGATACTATTGGATTTATCCAGAACCTGCCTCCTGAACTGATCAAAGCCTTTAAGTCCACTCTCGCCGAAACGGTCGATGCAGATTTGCTTCTACACGTTATCGACCTCTCAGATCCGGATATTCACTACAAGATCAAAGTTGTGGAGGAAATTATTGAGCAATTAGGCTTAAATGATAAACCGAAACTCTACGTTTTTGATAAAATTGATGTGGTTAAATATATTGAATCAGAAAAAAAGGTCAAAATTAAATGTCTTAGCATGATGAGGGCTGGTCCGGAAACTGCCCGCGCCCTGGGATGGCATGTCGAAGACACAAATAAACGTGGAGATATGAGGGAATCCGCCTCCACTCCCCAAGAACTCCGCAACCAATACCAGGAATTCTCTCCAGTCTTCGTTTCAGCTCACGAAAAAATGAACTTAGACAAGTTAATCGAAGCTGTACTGGCTAAGATCTAGGGCTACTTATAAACCGAGATCAGGTATTTCCCAATCGGATCAAAGATTACTTTGCCTCTGTAGAAATACACCCAAGTCAGGCCAGTATCGTCTTTGCCACCGGTGATTCGCAATTTCCCTGGATTCCATTCTTCATAGATGTCATCTGGATTTTTCACCAATTCCGGCTCAGATCCGGCACTCAAACTTTGTTTATAAAAAGTTCGTTTAGGATTAAAAACCGCACATCGATTCGTCCTATCCTCATATTCTTCGCCTTCACGTTCCTTCATCACCGGCTGAGTAGCGTAAACAATCTCACTATCATCAGCTTTTAACCAAAAATTAGACAGAGCCAATCCGTCCTTACCAAAACTCAAAATATGTTCAGCATCTGACACATTTGCCACCGCAAAGCTACTGACAGAACTACCCATAAAATCATTACAGATATCCACCACATCTTGATCCGGAATTGTTAGATATTTACCGGTTCTAGAAAATGAGACGAATAGCGCGGGATCAGCCACCTTCTGTAGCTCACCATTTGCCAAATCCATAGTCCAAGGAGAAGAAGCCTCTCCCATCGCTTGATTCAACAATAGGGTATTGCCATTTTTGCCCCCGAGAAAAAGATATTTGTCTTCGGTATTTCCACTTTGCAAAACTTTTACTTCAGCGCTAGCCAAATCATATTCATGTACAAAATATTCAAAATCCTGTGAAGCGTAAATCTGATCCCAAATGATCATTTTGCCATCGTCATAAAAATCAATATCCATCACTTGTTTATTTGGAGTGAAAATTTCTTCATAACCACCTTCTTCCAAATCAATTACCACGAGTTTGGACTCCAAACTTCCATAAAGCTTTTTGTTGTCAGGTCCCAAACGGAAAAAATTCGGATATTCACCCACACCCCCAATTTCCTCCACCAAAACCACCGGCGCCTCATCACCAACTCTCTTCAAAATTTGCAAAGTAGGAAAACTCCTACCCTCAGTACTATCTGACCTCAGTTCTTTACTATAAATAACTGTCAAAATCTCCTCTTCCACCTCCACAATACTAGAAACACCTCCCAAACTGGTCAAAAGATAATACATACCCAAAGCCGCTACCACCGCAATAGCCACCACAGCCAAAAAGGCATTGTATCCGCTGCCCTCAGACTTTTCTTCCTTGTCCTCTTTGCTTATTTCCTTCTTCACATCTAGCATTTCCTGTTCTTCCTTGTTTAGCTTTTTCACCGGAACCAACTGCTCTTCTTCCTCCACTTTGGCTGACTTCTCTTCGAGCTTCTCCTGAGTCTTTTTTGGTTTTTTAGACATGTTGAATAATTATAGAACGCAAACATTCTACAATTATTCAATCACAATGTCACACCTATGCTTTCATGTTTAATTTAAAAGTTCCGTCACCAAGATCCTCAAGCACTATTCCAAAAACAGCAGAATCTCCAGCCAGAAGCCTATCCTTCACTTCAGCAGCCATTCCCGCTGCCACCTTTCTCAATAAATCCTCACTCAATTCATCAGCCATTGGGGAATTAGCAACAAAGTCTTCTAATTCCTGACCAGGAGCAGTTACAAAACTATCCGGAACCAAATCAGCTCCCAAAACGTCTCCATTTCTAGCAGCTTGGAAAAAGTGCTTTTTCCAAGCATCCCTTAGCTCTGAAGCAAGAGAAGCTAGATTCCATTTAATATCAACATCATCAATCTCAACCTCTTTTGTCATGACTTCATCAATTTTTTCTTCACTAGCATCTTGCCCCATAGCTTCGAAAGCCCCTCTAGCAATTTCTCTAGTTATCTCACCCATTGGCTCTTGGCCTTCCTCCTTCAATCCTGCCTTCATCGCTTCCCAAAGTTCTGCTTCCAAAATCTCAAGAGCCTTCATCCCAAGAGCTTCATTCTCAATAGGTTGTCGAGCAGCTTCACTTTGATCAAGGGTTCTTACAGCCATATTGTGTTTGGTTAAATTTAAGAACCAAACTTAACACAAGCTAACAGAAAAAGAAATAATTCTGATCTATTTCTTCCTGAGCCTCGCCTGCCACAGCCACAATCACCCGTGCATCAGGAAGTGAATTCACCACAGCACAATCCTCAAGAACTTTGCCTCCAATCTCACGACCAATCTTCTTTTTATTATTACAAAGCCATCGAAAATCCACTTTTCGCTTCACCAAATCCGCCGCCAATAATTTCCCCTTTCTACCGGCACCCCACAAAAGCAACTCGCCTCCACTTTCAAATTTAAGAAAATAATCCAACTTCAAATCCAAAAAGCGATTGTCCGCATAATTTTCATCATTACGAGAGGCTCGATCAGGATGATCTCGCCACACATGCAAAACCTCATCACAAGCAATGCACTTCAGACCCCTCTCACGGAAGCGAAAACACAAATCATAGTCCTCTGGATAGACATCCCGCCCAAAAGCCCCACATCCCTCTAAATCCTCTCTCCACAGCATCCAACAAGGTGATGGAATCACACATTCCTTGTAAATCTCCTCAAAATTCCGCCCCTCCCTCGTCAAAACATTCAACCATTGCGCATATTTGCGAAAACCCTCCCCCTCACAAATATATTCCACCAAACCAAGCGCCACATGCCCTCGGCCCTCACGCACGAGATCATTTTTCATACTGGCCAACTTGCCCACCTTCATCAAATCATCCGCATCCATGCGCGTCACCAACTCTCCAGCACTCTCCGACAAAGCCAAACGCAAAGCAGGAATAATGCCCTGGCCATTATTTTCAAAAACTCTAATCCGCGGATCTTCAAACTCTCTCAAAATCTCCCCACTATTATCACTAGAATGATCATTAACCACAATCAATTCCCAATTCTCCTCACTTTGTCCCAAAATCGAATCTAAACAAGCTCGCAAAAACAAACCCGCATCTTTCATCGGCATCAGAATGCTAATTAGTGGGGGAGTTGGCATGGAGGGAAGTTAAACCTCAAAAACTCTACTTTCTACGGTCTCTTCGCTGAGACTGGCCTCCATCGAGACTTCCCAAATCCTCAGCAAACCTTCCATAATATAAACAAAAAACTGCTCAGGATTATCCCAGAAGGCATCCCTCACAGCTTGGAGTGAAGGGGCCCCAAATGAGGCTATTTCAAATTCATAGTAGGGTAGATCTCCATAGATATCTACCGCATGACTAAACTCATCTGACAGTAAGACCTTTTGTCCAAAAATTTCCAACTCAACACTTTCTGAAGTCTCTCTCCGACCTATATTCTTTCCATATGCACTTTTCCGTTTTATTGCAGATTCAAAAACCTCTTTGGCAGACTCAAACATTGTTAGTAAATTTTGCTCATCGGAGCAAGCAATCTCTGATCTTGACAGAGCTCGACTGGGGCAGCCAGAAAAATATATAGACCCATCACTCCTCCGTTTTGATAGAATCACACTCAATTGTAGCTCGGTCCCATTTATTAATAAGTTTATTTCTCTAGCTAAATCAAACTGACCATCTACCACTATATTGTCTCCGTTTGGGAGCATAAACTCCGCTGCCTGCTCGGCGATCCTTTGCCTTCTTGCGATATAATCAATTTTGCTTAGTAGTGCCTCCGCATCCCGAGCAACTACATCTTGAAAGTATTGTTCTACCTTCTGTCTCCAATTCACATATTCACCTGATAAAAGTTCGGGCATTCTCAAATTAGGTACATTCTCAACAGTTGGTGTCTCTTGTTCTTTTACCGTAGATGGCAAGTTTGCAATATAATCTGCTCCACTTTTTGTACGTAGATCAAAATCTATCAAACCTGAATAATATTGAGCATTAGAACGAATTCCCTCATTGAGTACATCAATAAATCCAGCTTCCTCATCTATAAGACCTGACTGAAGCGCCTTTCTTACATTTACAATCAAGTCATGCAATGTCGCATACACATAGTCAACTTCAGCCATAAAAACCAGATTTCTGGTCAAAGTAGCACTCGCCTCTAACATCTCAGCTGACTGTTGTGTATCTATTGTTTCCATTCGAAGTGATAATTATTTCGCTCCGAATAATATATAACTTTTAAATTTAGTCAACGCGGTGAGTATTCTTGCTGCCGCATCTTTCATCGGCATCAGAATGCTAATTAGTGGGGGAGTATTCATGATTTTTCAGACCTGATAATATCTGAATTCCCAATCACTGTCCTCCAAATAGCAATTCTCCTCAAGGCCATCTGCACCGGCAACATAATCTTTTTCTTTAAACCAAGATCCTTGCCACCCGCCGGTATTGGTTTCACAAAGGCCATGCCACCAAGTACAGAAACCGCACCACCATCGGTAGTCGGATTTTCCCCCACCATCCAAGTTGTGCTTGGCTCAAAACCAAATTCCGTACATGCATCTAAAAATACATCTGCAGAAGGTTTGGATCTCTTTCCAGAATAAATTGGTATGCCACGCTCAATCAATGGATTAAGGCGCTCCATAGCTTTGCAATTAGAACAAATACCAATGCCAATTCCATCCGCTCTCAGCTGATCAATTTTATCCAGATTCTTTTTTAAAATATCATCATAAGCAGGCGCAATACAGGCATCAATATCCAGCAAAATAGCCGAAATCACTTTGCCGGTCAGTTCCTGTAATCTCTGAATATCAAAATCAATAAATTCATCCAAATACGCATCTGCCTCCCTCGTCACCCCCAAAAAGAGCACTCGATAATAATGGCGCACCTTGTCCGGCGAAACTCCTTCTCGATTGAAATCTGATTTTTCTAGAGATGTACGCATAATTTTGAGCACAGTAAATAGAGAAAGGGTGATTTAGTCAAGATGGTGGGCCTGCCTGGACTTGAACCAGGGACAAATCGGTTATGCGTCTCACTACTATTTTCATAGCATCTTTCGAGTTTGTAAGCTGGACTATCCCTTCATCCCCTGCGGCATTAATGCCGCCCTTACAGAAAGGGGAGTCTGCCGTCTAGTCTCTACACCTTCATTTTGCATAAATTACGCAAAGCGCTTGGCTCGGGATTGGCATATCCATAATGGACTTAGCGTTCCCCGAATTTGACAGATGATCACTTAGAAATTGCTCTCTAAGCAGCCCAATGATATTGAGGCGTATCGAATTGACTTAGCCTCTCTTCTTTAAGCCGACTGCTCTAACCAGCTGAGCTACAGGCCCTAGTTGTTAATGAACTGCGGCGCATTCTAGCCTAAAAACCCATAAAAAAAAAGCCCCCTACTAGAGGGGACCTTCTAAGTTTTTCTTTATTTAGCTTCTTCAACCTTCTCAGCCTTAGCAGCTGGAGCCTTTTTCCCACCTTTTTCTTGTAATGCGTTCAAACCAAGAGCAATTCGAGATTTTTTGTGAGCAGCATTGTTTTTGTGAAGAATTTTCTTTTTTACAGCAGTATCAATTACTGAAAAAACGTGTGGTAAGAATTTTACCAATTCTTCAGTTTTGCCATTGGCAACCATCTCTAGAGCCTTTTTTACAGCACTTTTAAGCTCAGAACGAACAGGAAATCTTCGTGCTCTTCTTTTGATATTTTGTCGCATTCTCTTCTTCGCGGACTTGATAATTGGCATCTTCTTATGTATTTAATAGTAATAAAGCTGCCAGATTCTAAAAGATCACCCCCTTTAAGTCAACTCATTATGATCGAAATTGTCCTAGCCTCAGCCAGCCCACGCCGAACTGAGCTACTAAATACCATAAAATTACCATTTACCCACCACCCCAGCGATTTTAAGGAACTCAACGAACTAGAGACTCCTGAAGCGCTTGTCAGCCACAACGCCTTTGGCAAAGCCCAGAACGTCGCTCGACACTATCGCGAAGCTCTAATCATAGGTGTAGACACAGTGGGCTCATTTCAAAACCAGATCATCAACAAACCAAAAGATGACGAAGACGCCGCCCGAATTCTCCGCCTCCTCTCCAACACCACCCACGAAGTGGTCTCTGCAATCACGATTTTCAACTCAAAAACCAAGAAAAACGTCACAGCCGTCGAAACCACAAAAGTCACTTTCCAACGCCTCAGCGAGGCCGAAATCGCCAAATACATTGCTTCGGGTGAGGGCGCCGACAAAGCTGCCGGCTACGCCATCCAAGGTCTCGGCGCCCTCTTCATCAAAGGAATCGAGGGTGATTACTTTAATGTGGTGGGAATGCCCCTACATTTGCTGAAGAATCTCTTAAAGGAGTTTGGGGTAAAGCTTTGACGGGCTTGACGAAGCCCCTCAGTATGGTGTAAATAGGATAGTGTATCAATACATAAAAAAACCAATATGGCTCTAGAAGATAAGAAGACAACTGAAACGGGCGTAGTTGAAAGAGTAACAGAGCTCAATAGTGAATTGGAGGGTATTCTTGAGGAATTACATGCTGCAATTGAAAAGGCTCATAGGATAAGAGCGGAGCTTAAAAGCCACCCTAATCCGGAGGCATACGACCTACTTCAAAAAACACCACCTTTTCTACAGGATATTGAAGCAAGGGCTAAAGGGGAGGAGTATCGCATTTTTACGCAGGTAAGTGAGTATAATGCTGCCATAAAAAAATTAGCGCCTCAAGAATGAAAGTTTCCGAAATCACAACTGAGAAAAACGGACTATTCAAGGTCCAAGACCACCTGCCAACAGAGGAAAACCCGGCAGCTATCTTTGCCCATTCTTACTGTATGACTTGGCGAAAAAACGCACTCGCACCCCCTACAGAGGCTGTTGTTGCGGAAACAAGGCATTTATGATCGTAGCTGATGAATATCACATGCCTCGCTCCTTGCAAACTATTGGAGATCAGTCAAACCCAAGGGTTACAAAATTACTCGCGAATTGATGGAAGGCGCTAGAGGCAAGGATTTAATGTGGGGAATAATCAAAAGCACCCGCCTAGGCTTCAAATTACCCTGGATAGCTTGGAATAGACTCTTGATGGCCCACCCGCCCTCTCTTTAAACGGTATTTTTGATACAGTTCATCATTAATATGCTCTATTTGGTGATGTTCTCTGCATAAAGGGATCAGCGAATCGTAAGAATGTGACTCTTTCCACGGCACAGCATGGTGATATTCTTTTGCTGGACGATCACATTTAGCGCATTTCTCACCCAACTCTCGTTTTTTTGCTGCTGGAATATGTCGCGTCACCGTACTTTTCTGGACTTTTCTAGTCTTTTGTTGTGGGAAATGTTCAATAAACAAAGCTCTCATCATAGATTTAAGAGCCTTTTTATTAGAATGACCTTCAAATTTTTCCTGTAGTTTGCGAAACATAAATTCAGTCTCCTGATCCATATCTACACTCAAATCAACCCGCGCCTCACCTTTTATATCTTTCACAAAAGTAATCAAAGAAGATTTATTTAAAGATTTCGCCACCTTGATCATTTCTTCTTGGTTTTCCACAGTTGTCACGGAATTGATAATCGCTGCTTTGTGCACACCAATTTCGTGAATCGCTTCAGCCAAAAGTGGCTTAGTGCTCAAATCCAGCCCCAACCTTTTCCGCACTGCACTCGGCGCCAATCCCCCGAACTTCCCAGCATATTCAACAATCGAATCCGCATACTTCCGCCAAATTCCCGACTTAAATATCTCCGGCAAAATCGCCAACATCGCATTAGTCAGTTTTCTACGTTCCCTGCCTAATTGTACAAATTCTTCATGAAGTTTCATAAGATTGATTAGAGGACACTTATTATATCACTCCCACACCCGAAAAATAGCTCCGATAAGCGAAAATAACATGTTTTGCTCACCCTCAAGACCATACCTGGACATAGCTCCAATCCACGCTCAAACAAACCCCAAATCAGCCTCAAAACGCCAAAAACCATCCAAAACTACTAAAAAACACTAAAAAACCACCAAATCCAAGCCAAAAGCCATAGCTACAACACAAAAATTCCGTCAATCGCAAAACCCACCACACCGTACTTTTCGTGACAAAAACATCAAAACGTAGTGAAATCCCAGGCCAAACCAAGCATCACAAAAACGACCCTTGACAAAACCAGAAAACCTGATAGAATCATAAGCTCAAAGTGAAATAACCAATTCACATTATGAAGAAACTACTTACAAAATGGCTTGCAGCAGCACTTACAACAGCGTTGCTAATCACTAATACTGCCTTTGCGTCTCACAATACAAGTGATGCATACTCACCGATGAAACTTCAGATTCTCGACATAGAAGTTGAAAACAAACTTTTCAACCCATATGAAGATCAAGAGGCTGAAATCACATTTGTGCTTAACAAAGGTGCATACGTTACCGTTACTATCGAAGACGAATATGGTGACGAAATCGATACATTAAGCCAGGATGAATGGTTTCCAAAAGGGGACTGGACTGTATCTTGGGATGGTCGTGATATGTACGGTGATATTGTAAACGAAGATCTTTATATTTATGTGATCGAAGCAACTGATACTCAAACTTCAGTATGGGATGACGGTGATCTTATTGTGAAAAAATACTTTGTTGGAGCTGATCAAGACACTATCGACCCACGTATCAAAAATGCCTTTCTTACAAAAAATTCATTTGATCCGGGACTAAAAGAGAAACCATATCTTGTATTTGATCTTAGTGCACAAGCTGACGTAAAAATCACTATCTACAAAAATGGTAAGAAGCTTGACGAAGTCGTAGATCAAAAAGATTTGGATGCCGGAAACTACACTATCCAAGTGGACGCTAGCGATTTCTCAAACTTTCCTGGCGAATATACTTATAGAATTTATGCTCGCAACTCAAAAGGCGATGACGTTCACGAAGCTACATTTACAATCAATGAAGATGATAAAGAAAAAGGGAAACCAAACGTTTTCAAAGACAAAGTTGAAAACATTCCTTTTAACCCAAGTTCAGAAAAATTGGGAATTTCATTCAAACTTGATCGTGAAGCTGAAGTAACAATCGAAATTAAAGAAGAAGACTATACAGTAGTTGAAATGGCTCAAGACAGCGAATTTCAATACGGTTCATACACAGTTTATTGGGATGGTCGTGACAAATACGGAGACAATGTTTCTGATGGAATCTACGAGTACAAAATCACTGCCAAGAACTTTAAAGGCAAAGATGTTGAAAAAGGATACTTCCTTGTAAGAGGTTCAAGCAACGCAGTAAACCCATTCGGAACTTCATGTGGATTTACAGACGTGGACAACTACAACCAATACTGTGACGCTATCAAATGGGCAAGTGCCAACAAAGTATTCGTCGGTTACAATGACGGTCAATTCAGACCAAACCAATACATTACTCGTGCTGAATCACTAAAAGTTATCTTGGAAACTCTCAATGTTAGAACTCTTAGTTCAGATGGCGGAAACTACGGTTTCGCAGATCTCAACAGATTCGCTTGGTACATGTCTACCTTCAAAACTGCACTCTCTCTTGGAGTGGTAAACGGTTACGGAGATGGAACAATGGCACCAAACAAAGTTGTAACTAAAGCAGAGGGACTGAAGATGCTCCTAGAAACTGGAAAAGTAAAAGATGGAGTGATCGTACCATTCAACAACTACGCAAACGCTTACTACGATACTGACAGAAACGCTTGGTACTCAAACTACGCATGGGTTGCAAAATCTTACGCACTGAATAGTAACGACACTTACTTCTTCCCAGAACAATCGATGACACGTGCTGAAATGGCAGACATGCTGTACAGATACGCACAAGCCGGATTCGGACAATAATACGAGAGACATTCAAATACCTGCAGGAATGGGTGGTTACTTATCAACGATAGGTGACTGCCCATTATTTTTTATTGTGAAAACTGAGATTCTTTTGTGAACGGTAGCACCTCTAATGCGAACTCTTGCGGATGGGCTACGATATAAAGAAGAGACTCCCAGTCCTTATCCTTAAATTTAGGTTTGTACTCATCTTCCAAGATGACCATGCGGGTACAAAACACAATAAGAGCAGCTTCAATTGTTTTAATATCAAAATAATCATAACCCTCTCCACCTTTTTTCATACCAACCTGAATCGTTGATACTAAAGTATAAAGCAAATTGCTTCTTCTGTGTTTGGTCAAAGATGTAATCCATTCCACACCCCCGTTAAGTCCAACATTTAAAAGACCAATTGCATTTTGGTGCCAGACCTGATCTTCAGTTATCAGCTCTGCAAGTTCTTCTGATGGGGTGCCTTTGACAGTATTACGTTCAAGCATCGCAGCCGTAGCAAACCATATTAGTGGGGCAGTCAAATTCCCCAGCATTGAATCATCCTCAAGAATTGACCAGAATACCGGAGAAACAAGAACTGGGCCACCATCCTCCCCCTTTCTCACATAGGGGATTGAATGACCCTCAAGCCATTGAAATAAAGGGCTATCCTGACGCTCCTTTCCAGCCTCAGTCAGTGGTGTCACATTCGGATCTGACATCGCCTTGGACAGTTTACGAGCCAATTCATAAGTTTTTCCTTCAGGATCTAATTGACTAGTCATATTCCTCATAACTGCACCCCACCCAACTCTATGAGATTGAGCATCATCAAGCTGACGCATTCTGTTAGCACTTTTCGCTACAAGAGCCGAGGATTTCCGTACATTGTGAACTCTATCTTGATTATCCATCAGACTTACCGTTAGCGCAGTCCCACCACCCACCGAGATCAGTATGCAACCTACAAGAACCGCTATACTAGACCTGTATTTGGAAATAGCTGATTTGGCACCGATCACCTCAGGATCATTTGTATCCAGCGGTTTTTCACATTCCCCGATGAATTGATGGGCTGACCTCGCTTTTGATTTTAACTTATAAAATTCTGACATTTTTATCATTCTTAAGAGCCCTATTTATAAAAGAATAGTACTCGAGTGTCAAGTATGAATACTAAGTTTGGAATTTGCTCGAACCTGGTTTAATATAACTAGGTTCAAAAATAACCCCCATTTCTATGTTTAGAGGCCTAAAATCACTTATTACAGGTATTGTTGCCGGTACAGCACTTGGAGTTTTGTTTTCACCAAAAAAAGGTGAAGAGATCCGTAGAAATATCAAAAAAGAAATGCATGATGGGGGAATGGGCTTAGACACTATCAAAGATACATTTACAGAAATGGGCAAAGACCTAGGCGACGCTGCCAAAGAAGGTTACGAAGAACTATCCAAGACAGATGGCTTCAAAAAAGTCGAAAAAGCTCTGAAAAATAAGACAAAGAACGTGAAACGAAAAGCCAAGAAAATCGCCAAAAAACAGACTGCAAAAGCAAAAAAGGCTGTGAAAAAAGTGGCTAAAAAGATCAAGAAAAAATAATTTATATGGAAGGCTTTGCAGAAGTGCCAGGTACAAGGCAGCAAGAAAATTTTGATTCGCAGCGTATATCTCATACTCCAGAATCAAAATTTTCTGATAACAAAGTAAATGGTGCTTCTGCAGAGTCTTCCATGCAGCCGCTTATCGGAATTATTGGAGGACAAGGCCAAATGGGCCGTTTATTCACTTCGTTTTTCAAAGAACGAAATTTAAAAGTGATAATCTCCGATCAAAAAACCAAACTCAGCAACAGCGAATTAGCTGCCAAATGTGACATCACCATTGTTTCCGTGCCGATGGACAAGACTGAGGCGGTGATCCGCGAAATTGCCCCTCATATGCCCAAAGAATCAGCCTTGATGGACTTCACCTCACTGAAGGAATTTCCACTTAAAGCCATGTGCAAAGCCAAGTGTGAAGTCTGCGGTATACACCCGATGTTTGGCGGTTCTAATCCAATTCCAGGCCAGACCATCATCATTTGTCCTACAAAAAAATCAGGAAAATGGACTAAGTGGATGAAGGATTTCCTCAAGACAAATGGCGTAATCATCAAAGAAATGAGCGCAAAAGAAAACGACAAAATGATGGCAGTCACCCAGGCCATGATTCATTTTGCTGATTTTGCCTTTGCCGACAGTTTGCGTCGTACAAAAATGCCAATCAAAAAAATCCTTCCCCTTGCCAGTAAAGCTTCCGAACTCAAAATCCAACTAGCCGCTCGCCTGATCAACCAGGACTCAAACCTATACGGCAACATGCAAATTCTCAACAAAGACACTCTCAAATACCTCAAACAACACCAAAAGTCCGTCACAGAACTAATCAAAATAGTACAGAAAAAGGATCTCAAAGCATTCCAGAAATACTTTGCCAAAAACAAAGCTTTTCTCAAATCTTACTGCCAGGAAGCCTACGATGATTCCAGCTACCTAATCGACAAATTCATCCAGAAAAAACGCAAATCAACGGCTCCTTCCCCCGCAAAACCAACAAAAACCGCCCTCGCCCTCCTCGGCCCCCGAAACACTTTTTCCCATATCGCCGCCACAAACTACTCCCCAAAAGGCCGCAAATGCTTCGCTCGCGACATCGAAGAAGTTTTTGAATTAGTAGCAGCCGGCAAGGTCAAAGAAGGCCTAGTTCCAATCGAAAACAAACTAAACGGCACCGTACGCGAATCCCTCGACAACCTTTTCAGCAAAAACGTACACATCGCCTCCGAAACCTCCCTCCCAATTCACCACACCCTCATCACCCTGCCACACGCCAAAGCCACAGATATCAAAACAGTGATTTCTCACTCCCAAGCCCTCAACCAGTGCAAAAAATTCCTCAAAAACCATTTCCCAAAAGTCTCAAAACAATCTTACTCCTCGACTGGCTCCGCCATCGAAAAACTGCTCATTTCCCAAGACAAATCCATCGCCGTTATCGCCCCAGCCCAAGCTGCATCCTCCCTCAAAATCCTCCACCACGACATCCAAGACCAATGCGACAATTCCACCAAATTCATCCTCATCCGCAAAGGTAAACACAAATCAAACCCCCAAGCCAAAAAAACATTCATAGCATTCTACTTTGACGCGGACTCACCAGGTTCACTATTTTCAGTCTTTGAAGACTTCGCCAAAGCCAAAATAAACATGACAAAAATCGAGTCCCGCCCCACCCAATCCAAATTCGGCGACTACATCTTTTACCTCGACTTCGAAGGCAATTCCTCCCAGCCCAAAATCGCAAAAACCCTCAAAAAACTCAGCAAAAAAGTAGCCAAACTGAAAATCCTCGGATCAGCCTAACGTTTTTTCTGCCTACCAATATATTGGTCAGGATTATCAGCAATTTCCCACATTAGCTCTTTCAGCTCTTCCGGAGAATCCGTATCGTGCATCAAAGTATCCAAATAAGCTCTGATGATGAAGTACATTAGCACCTCCGTTTTATTGTCCCTGTGCGCACTGATAAATTTAGCGATTCTTGAATTTTCATCCTTCATCCACTCACCAATAATAGTTTCGGCAGCAGTTCTAAATACCTCCACTATGCCGACAGTATTCAGGCTGGTCGGTTCATGCACAGAATCAGGTAATAAATTCACCATGCCCTGCGTCACAGCCACCATCCCGTTTATTAATCCAGGTACTGTACTACTAAATTCACCTGAAAGTCCGCCCCCAAGCATATTCATCAGCGGCCTTTCACCCATTCGATTTTTGATTCCTACCATCACTGGCTGAGCATCCATCGTCGCAATAATCGCCAAACGATACCAGTACTGATTCCATTCATTTGCTGCACGATCGTGATAATCAGGAATAAAAAGCCTCCTAGTCTCCTCTTCATAGTAAGGAATGTCTCTAGCCGCAAACCAATCATGCTTCGCCTGATTATTAACCTTTTGATTTTCGATAGGAGCAGTAAAAAATCCTTTACTCCCCAGCCTAGCAAACAGGGAACCATCAAGATCCGCATACTCATTAAAAAACGGAACCGCATTGGTCCTAAAGTTATTAGCAATATGCATCTGAGCCCCAGTCGGATTTTTAGCAACCAGCCCCTTTGGCCCAAAAACCACATCCCTCACAGTTCTATCACGTGCAGCAAATTCAGGGTTATCCTTAATAATTTTTGCTGCATCAGCCGCTGCCGTCAGTCCACTAGTCTGCAAAAATTTAAACACAGCCTTCGTCGTAGGGTCGTTTGCCACAAAAACAGCCTCCTTAGGAGCAGGGCTGTGAGCTGACCTAGCGGTCGGGTTGTATGTTTTACGCTGCAGTGGGCGGTTGGCCACGGGATCACCTTCTATCGCCCTCATAGCATCCCCACCAAAAGCAATAGTTAGAGCAACAATTCCATAACTGAGATATTGTAATAAGCCCGTAGCTCGTAAAGAATTTATCCTAGAGGAAATCTCCATAGATTTCGGATCTTTTTTGTCATCAATTTCACGCCTATGCTCCTTCTCTTTGCTGAGCTTAGCGTGCGTTGTGCCAACCCAAATTGTTTCTAAAACTCCCATAGTACATTTAAAATTTAGTTAGCATTATTCAACAGAAAACCCTTGAAGTCAATGGCTATTGACAGATGACAGTAAAACTGTTAAAAATACTCCTCAAAACTAAATAATATGGAAGCCAAAGGACCTGATAATATGAATTTCCCCCAAGCCCTAGAACAGGAAGCTCGATTCACCCCAGGTGGAGAGTTAGATGCTCAAACTTTAATGGGAATAACATTTGAAGAGGGGAAACTCTCAGATTCAGCTGCAATAACTTTCTTGCAGAGATACAAACAATCAAAGCTTAACACAGGCGAAAAAGCCCTATTACAACGATGTTCCAATCAACTTGGTGGCTTGGAGGCGGTAATACCATCCTCGATCTACAAAGCCTACATGTTTAGCCTTTCAATTGCCGATGACGACCACGTCTCTCATTTGATCGCAGAGCGCATCAACAACGAGGAAGCACTAAATAGTCTAGCTCTTTCAGTCTTCTTTTATGCTAACTCACTAGAGCATTTGGCAGGAGTACTCGCAACTTCACTACAACGTGTCGGATACCATAACTCAACTAAAGGTTTAAAGTTGTTACGTAGTATAGCTGCAAAAACTTTTGCAGAGACAAAAATCGCGACTATTCTATCTCACTTATCCTCATTAGGAGTACAAAATGTCGATATTTTGACATCAACATTAAAAGCATCAAACAGATATACAGCAGCAAGAGAAAAGAGAGAAGGGGAGCGGCACGACTACTTCGTACACGATATACCTGTTGATGGCGACATGACTGTACCTAGAGCAAAGAGTTTAATTACTGAAGGCGGAACAAAGAGTGCCGCGAAAATATTAGAGATTTGTACATGGTTCATAGAGCGATTTATGAAGGACCAACACACCAGATACATACCCTTTCTTTACGAAAAAATGCCTCAATCCATTACCAGTATTGGAGCAGCCGTTACTTTGATAACTTATCTCGATGAGTTTCTTGCCGGTGACAAAGCCAACTATGAAAGTGAAACACAGACGGAGGTTGATGATACAGAGCAGTTTGTTAAATCATTAAGAGAACGAATAATTGCCTCTCTTTATAACTCTGAGTATCCTGATCGTTTCTTGGCAGAATTTCATTCTACAGATCTGAAAGACAGCCCACTCGCTCAGGAAATTTTCCACAAAGTCCTTCCCAGAACTAAAAATCTCGGAAGCAGATTGGCTCTTAGGCCTGAGATTTTGGAAGTATCTTTTGAAACAATTAAAGGCCAAGTAAGATCCGACATTTTGACAACTATGTCTGCCAGTAACAATTCAGATCTTTTTCTTACAATGTTAGCCTCAGTAGATAATCCAGGAAAAGTTTTGGCCAAGGCACTTTATGGGCGAGCCGAGTATGCCGATGCCGAAGAACTATTGGCACGTGCAGGACTGGGAGAAGCTGAGGTTACAGCATTTAATAACGAAATTACTATTTTAGGAAATGAGGCAGCAGTTGAAAGTACAAGGTTAGATGCATTGGCTAAGAAGACTAAGGATGAAAACACAGCAACAGCCGCAGAAAAAGCAGCCAAGGTCGCAGAAAAAGAAGCCAAGGCCGCAGAAAAAGAAGCAGCAAAGCTAAGACAGCAAGAGTTTCAAAAAGGGAGAGAAGTAGCAGCAGCCAAAAAAGCCGAAGCACAAAAAGGCAAAATAACTCCCAAAGAATTTGAATCACGCATCGCCAAACCATACGCAGCACTCAATATCACACCTCACCTAGCCCACGCCAATTTCCCACCTCGCCAAACTCTACTTGCAGAGGAAATACAAGCATATTTAGAGCTTGATGCTTGGCAGGAAGGTGATACAGAACGTCTTATCGCAGTTGAGCCAGAATCATTGCTCGGACGCCTAGGAATACAAGTTGCCCGCATTACAAAAAAAGAAGATCGTTTCGATATAGACTTCGAATTCCCAGAACAAGACGGCCATGTCGACAGATTCCACGCAACAAGCATGAACCTAACGGCTAGCGAATACATCGGAGAACAAGAGCTTCACAGCTCAGACCACCATGCAATTGTTAGAACTGAAGGAGCAAGAATGTTTGCCAAACTTTTAGCTGAAAATCTAGACGATACATGTGCCGCAGCTGACCTCCACGACGTTCTAATGCTGTTAACACTAGAAGATCTGCCCCCAGTAGAAGCAACTCCAAAACCAGATCCAAAACCAGAAGCACCGAAACCGAAAGCACCGAAAGAAGCACCAGAAACAGCAAAAATGAGGGAGTTTCTCCGTGATAACCATGAAGCATTCGAATCTTTTGTAATTCACTTAAGAGATCATGATGAATTCAGCATCGGTGATTCATTACGCAATTTAATCTCACACGTCAAAAAATTGGCGGCCAAGATTCAAACTAAAAAACAGGTCCACCACCAAGGTATAGACGTCGAGATCCAAGATGGACACAAGCTTTCGAACCATGTTTCTAAAGTAAAGATTTTCGATCCAGTGCAAACAAGAGTTTTCCTCGAAAAATTGAATTTGAAACCTGAGTTTATCCATGTCGATCTGGATATGCTCAAAGACTCTTACCATTGTGTAGCCGATGTAGTTACACAAGATGGTCAAGTTGTAGAAATACACGCATGTATCGTACCTCCAGACAACGAAGTGTACGTTTTTGGTGTAGATCCTACAGAGACCTTTGAAGATGAAAAAGGTTCAGATCCACAACAGGAAAAAAAGATCGCAGCTGCATTTATCCACTTGCTACTTCTCTCTTTTAGAAAAGTAGTAGATCGTGATGATGATCCAGACAACGTGAGAGGGGACAGCCCAAAAAATGGAAAAACTCGTAGGCCTGGGCAAGATCACATCAACAGAATCATCACAGCTGCCACAGGTACGGCATATCCTCTCTTAGTTGAGTCTTGGAACCAAGATGATCTAGACACTGCACCAGAAGCTGAATCTGATGGAGAAGTAGTAGAAGAAACAGAAGAAAGAGGCTCAGCATTAATAGAGCAAACTCTCAACGAGATACCACTAGACGAACTTCACCTCGCACTTGCCATCAGTGGTGCTTGTTTACATGCACAGGATGCATGGGCATTACTTGATCGCATACCACAATTCAAGGATACAAAAGCCCGTTTCCCAAACAGCGCATTTGCAAATGGAAGCCGAAGCAACCTCAAGGTTGAGAACGAAAAAATATATGTACCAATCGACGATCCAGCACTAGTTGCAGAAGTTTTGGGCAGTATCAAGGAGGACAAAATGCTTACTCAAGATACCGGCAGCGATGATGCTCAAGCTTGGTTCAACAGCCATCTTGCTTCAGGAGATGATAGAAGGGGATTAACACATCAGGCTTTTGCTTTTGCAATAAAGACTAGTAATGCAATTGCAGTCAAAACAACTCCTCAGTTTTCTAGACTCTGTGTACAACTTCACGGAAGCATTACAAGTGAAACTGAAAAACAAGCCATCGATAAATATGCATACCTTTTCCAAGAAGCTTTAGAATTAGCACAATATTCAGCTCCAGCAGGAATGGAAGTTAGCGAGGAAGATGTATTTGATGCTTTGCTGAAATTGAGTCTATTCAATCCAGACAAACTATTCCTCCCAACTAGTGCAGCAGCCACAATGCGTAATCCATATCGATACCGATATGATACAAAAAATGCACCAGATGAAGTTATTTTTAAAGGTACAGACTTTGAGACAGATGCCGAACTCACTGACAACGATGTAGTTGTAATAATTGACGGAAACCGCGCTAAATTCAATGCCATTAACAGCACATGGCTTAGAGGAAATAACCGCAGTGATCGTGCCAACATAGCAGCAAAAGTTCAGGACCAACACAAATCACCAGAGTCAGGACCACAACTTAACCTAGAGGGCAGGGCACGTGCATTACTTGTATATGAATTCGAAGATGAAAACGGTCCAGTTTACGCTTACAGATATTTGGATACTGCTAGGAGTAGTACAAGTTCAGAATCATTAGTAGCAATTCCGGCAGAGACAAAACTAATGAACTTTCCAAGAGTACAAAGAGAAATCACCAGAGCCAAAGTAGAAAATGCCACAGGAGACCACAAAGATTTCGCAGATCTTAGTCGTTGGTCACGTGGGGAATTATTGCAGCTTGAAGCAAAAGGCATCTTTGAACTAATCAAGTCCGGTGGGCAAGACGGCAAAAGGGTGAAGGTTCATGGAATAGTGCCAGACTCACAATTGAAAATTAAGCGTAAAAAAGTTGTAATATTCAAAGGTGAACAAGTTGGATACAGACAATTCAGCTCTCGGCCAGCTACTTACGCCCAATACCAAGACTATCTTTATGAAACAATGGGCGACGACCAACTCCACGATGAAATGCAAGGCTACGATCCAAAACGCGCACACATCCAAGCCGCGATTTACGAACTACTAGGACTTGCCCCAAGCTTCCGCCAAAGTCTAGCCGCGTAATTTCTTCATAGTTTCTACACGTTTCGATATCAGCTCTGCTGTACCGATATCTTTTCGATAAAAAACCGGCCCACTGACACTTCCCACCGCTGACTGCGCCAGTTTTTCCGCTTCCTCAAGAGTATCCGCAATTCCCACAAAGGCAATCGCCCTCGATCCACTCAAATACAAACCATCTTCACGCTGATCTACTGAACCATAATAAACTTTGACCCCTTCAGGAATCTCACCAACCTCAATTTTCTCACCTTTCACAGAATTCCCAGGATAACCCTCAGGAACCAAATACTTACAAACCGTCGCTTTACTCTCCCATTCCAACTCTCCCAAATTTCCAGCAATAATCGCCTCACACACTTCCACAAAATTCGACTTCAACAATGGCAAAACATTCATCGCCTCCGGATCACCAAACCTCGCATTGTATTCAATCAACTTCACACCCGAAGCAGTCGCCATAAAACCGCCATACATCACCCCCTTAAAAAGCACTCCGGTTTCTTCAAAAAGCGCCTTCGCTACTTTACGAGTGATTTCCGCTGCCGCTTCAATATCCTCCGCCTTCAAAAAAGGCAGTGAGCCGTCCGCATCACCATAAGATCCCATTCCACCCGTATTTGGACCTTCATCACCTTCATAGGCCCTCTTATGATCTTGTGCTGCCGGCATTTCCACAGTATGAGTACCATCACAGAAGCTCATTAGTGAAAATTCTTCTCCAATTAATTTTTCTTCAATCACTACACGATTTCCTTCCTCCAAACACTCCTTGGCATAAGCCACTCCTTCCTCAATTCCAATCAAATGATCCCCCGAAACCTTCACTCCCTTGCCTCCCATCAATCCATCGGCCTTCACCACATAATCATCACCCAATTCCTTAAAAAACTCACTCAATCCTTCCTCATCAAAGAAAACTTTAAAAGCAGGATTCCCTTCAATTTTATATTTGGCCAACAAATCCCTTGTGAATGATTTCGAACTCTCCAACCTCCCAACAGTTTGCAGTGGGGAAGCGCAATGGATCTCATTTGCCAACAACATATCAGCCACACCCGCAGCAATCGGCGCCTCCGGCCCCAACACAGCAAAATCTGGCCCAACTTCCAAAGCATATTTACGAATCGCCTCCAAATCAGTCACCGAAGCAATTTCATAAGCACTCGCCAAATCAGCGATTCCTGGATTTTTGGCAGGCCCCAAAACATAAACTTCAGCTCCGCCCTTTACCAAGGCCTCAGTCATCACATGTTCTCTCGCTCCACTTCCTATTAAAAGTACTTTTTTCATATTAAATTCATTTGTTCGTCATCCATTTCGTCATCCAAACTCCCACAACCCCTTTCATCAGTTCTGGAAGCCGCTTGCTCCGCCAAAACTTTTTTATCGATATCACCTGTGACATAGCGCCCATCAAAACAAGACATATCAAAATCCTTAATCTTCGGATTCCCGGCTTTACAAGCCTCGAACATATCTTTCACCGTTCCATAAAACAGTTTGTCCGCACCAATCATTTCACAAATCTCTTCTGTAGTATTGCCCACAGCAATTAGCTCTTCTGTTGTTGGAATATCAATACCGTACAAATTTGGACTAATAATTGGTGGTGCGTAGGAAGCAAAATAAATCTTTTCCGCTCCGGCCCCCCTCACCATCTCAATAATTTTTCTTGAAGTGTTGCCCCTTACGATACTGTCATCAACCAAAAGGATTTTTTTCCCTTTAATCTCCAAAGGCATCGGATTCAACTTATAACGAATCGATTTTTTACGTATTTTCTGTCCCGGCATAATAAATGTCCTTCCAATATAACGATTTTTCACCAATCCCTCACGATATTTTAAGTCCAACTCATCAGCCACCGCAAAAGCCGCCGCTCTGGCACTATCCGGCACCGGCATCACTACATCGATATCCAAATTCGCCTTTTTCACTTGTTTAGCCAACATCTGCCCCATCCTCAACCTTGATTTATATACCGAAATATTATTGATCAATGAATCCGGCCGCGCAAAGTACACATACTCAAAAATACAGGGAGCGGCCGCCTTCTTCCCCATAGTTTTTCTCACAACCTTCCTAGTTTTTTCATCGATAAAAATTGCTTCACCCGCTTCCACATCCCCAATCAATTCAAATCCCAAAATATCCAAAGTCACCGATTCAGAAGCAAAAATATACTCCGTCATCATGCCGTTTCCTCTTTTCCCAAAAACCAAAGGTCGAATTCCATAAGGATCTCTAAAAGCAAACATTCCTTGTTTCGCAATATATCCCACCACACTGTAGGCTCCCTTCGAACGTTTATACACGCTGTCCACAGCCTTCCAAATATGTTTGCCCTCTATTTTGTCAGCATTCTGTTTGGTTAATGCTTTTGTAAATAAATTCAAAATCACTTCACCATCACTATCACTATTAACCATGCGATGATCCTTCTCAAAAATCTCCTTCTTCAGTTCATGTGAATTAAAAAGATTCCCATTATGTGCCATCACCACTCCAAAAGGCGCAGATCCGATAAAAGGCTGAACTTCCTCAATTTCCCCAGTACCAATCGTCGAATACCTCGTATGTCCAAGCCCGGCATACCCGCTTAGTCTAGACATGTGCCTAGTACGAAAAATATCCTTTACCAATCCATAATCCTTTCTCAAATGAAACTTACCGTCAAAAGTCGCAATTCCCGCAGCATCCTGACCTCTATGCTGCAAAGTAACCAATCCGTCATAGACGTCCTGTGCTACATTTTCATGTCCAAATATTCCAACAATTCCGCACATATT
>JAESSS010000017.1 GCA_016763975.1 Candidatus Altimarinota bacterium | reverse complement strand
GAGTTTTTGTTTTGTATAATAGGGATTTCTACGTTTGTGTTTTCTACAACTGCTTCGATTTCGATTAGGTCAAAAAATGCGTTATTTAGGGGCATTGTTGGTCCGTACACTTGTAGTGTTAGGCACATTGATTGATCGTGTGAGAGTGTAATTGGTTTAGAGGGGATAAAGAGTGCCTCGGTAGCTGACCATCCTTCTAGAGGTAGTAATATATCATCTCCCCAAATATTGAGGACTACTTTCTCAAATGGTTGGAAGTCGTGTTCGTCATGATTGTATTTGATGGAGTAGACGGTAGTTTGACCAATGCTACTGAAACATGTGCTGTTTAGGATTACTTTTTCGTTTTCTTCCAGTAGTTCTATCTTTTGAATTTTCAGAGACGGTGAGTTGTTTTCTGACTTTAGGTATAATAGTTCCTCTCCTATTGAATAAAATTGGGCGTCATAGATAGGCTCTAGGAATTCTTGTAGTCCCCACACCCAGTCGCCATCATCATCTTTTTGTTTGAGCAAGGCGTATACCGGAGCTTCTTCACCTATGCTGACATATGCTTCTATTGGCATTGGTGTGACGTATAGAGTGTCGACGTCGAGTGCTTCTAGATCGGGATAGTTTTCGATATGGATTTCAACTATTATATTTTGATTATTGCCGAGGCTTACATTTGGCATTTCCAGGCTTACGGTTTCGTCCGGTGAAATAGTTTTATAGAGTTGGTCTATGAAGATGTCTCCATTTTTTATGTCGAATCGAAGATCTATAGCGGCGAAATCTCCTTCAAAAAGAAAATCCATGTTTGTAAAATCGATCCAGTAATCAACTACATCTTCTTCGTCTATCTCTGGTAATTGAGTGTTTATACTTGCGGTGTATAGTAGGCTACTTGGGTTGAACTTTGAGTGCCAGCTGTTGAATCCCCACTGGTTTATTGGTCCGAAATTGTATTCGATGTGTAGTCCTTTATCGCTGTTCACAAAGAATACTTGGTTTTTTAAGGGTAGTATTAGTTCTTTTGAATACATGTTTTGTTTAACTTTGGTTTCAAGTGGGATTTTGAGCCAGAATGAATTTGAGAAACTTAGCTGGGCGTCTTCTGTTGCGATGTTTGAAAGGCTTATTGTTACGTCGCCAGCTTCTTCTATGCTTCCGAGAATGCCGATCTTTACTTGAAATTCTTGTCCAAATTCGAGTTGGCCTCCCAGTTCATCTGAGGAAAGTTGGAAAGTTCCATTGGCAGGGATTTGCATCAATTTTGTGATTTTTTTAGGTTTTTCGTCGAATACTGTGAAGCTTTGCATAATTTCTATTGATGCGTTTAGATTGCCTGAGTAGTTTGATTGAACAGCGAATTCTAGGTGTTCGAAATCTAGAAATTGGTTTATGTCAGTTGTAATTGCCATTTGGTAGGCAGTGAAATTTCCTTCAGTTTGAGTTGGGTAGTTGTTTGCTTTATGCCAATTTGGCATTTTTACTAGAGCTCCGTTATAGGCAGAGTTTAGTATTACTTTAGTTCCGAGCAAACGTGCATTAATATTTCCATTAAAACTTTCAATTAAACTTTTTTCACCATTGTTGAAATATGCGGGAATGCTGCTGTCTATTCCAGTAATTTCTGCTAGGTAATATGATATGGCTTCATCGGCTGCGTTGATTTTTACGTCAATGGTTTCACATTGTTCTGGTGCTAACAGTAATGGATTACTTCCCAGTTTAAAGTCTTTTGTTGTAGATTCAAATCTTGATCCCTCGATTTTGTTTACTTCAGGTGCCCAGATGGAGTTTTCTCCTATGAAGTATTCAGTGGTGAATTCGTGAGTGGAATTTTTGTAAATGTCGTCGTATTTGCTGGCATATTGATTTCTGAATTGTACTCCCTTGATTGTTGCAAAACTTGAACTTTGATTACATACTTCAAATCTACTTGCGAGTAGGGGAGATGTTTCGCTGATTTCGCTTGGATTATCAATCTTTATGAAACTTGCTGATTTTCTGGTTAAGACTAATTGATTACATTCGTTGTTTTGGTAATTACAATTTATGATTGCGCTTGGTTTGTTTTCGCTTAAATCAATGGGTTTTATTGCATAAACTGGCAGTTTTTCTCCTTCAGGTGTGACGAGATTTAATAGTAGGAATTGCTTTGAAGTTGAATTCATTGTGATTGCTCCATCAGAATTGATTTGGCCTGATCCGCTCATGCTTGTTTCGCTGATTAGTGTGGAGTTTGATAAGTTCAGGTTTTGGTTTGGATAACCTTTGAGGTAATTTAATGCGTATTCTGTTTCTTCTATTAGATTTAGATCTTGGTTTTCGTCGAAAAAATCTTCACCATTGTAATCCCATACTTGTAGGTCGAATTTGTAACCTTCGTTTTTAAGTTCTTCTTCGAGCTTGCTTAGGTAGTTTGGAATTGATGTATTGAAGCTGATTTCTTTTGTTGTTAGGTCGTAGTCGTTAGTGTTTATTTGCAGGGAGTTGTAAGCTTGGTTGATGCTGTATTTGTGAAAATCACTGGCGTTTGTTGCTGCATTTGTTTCAGCGTTTTGTCCGTTTACGTCGTTTATTTCTTGGATTTCGTTGTGGGAGTCGAGCATGAAAGCGATTTCTTTTCCTTTCATGTTTTTAGGAAAAGTAAAGTTTATGTTTTTAAGGGTGACGCTTTTGTTGCAGTCGAGTTTGAGCTTGGCTGGTCCGGAAGCTACTTTGTAATTGCTTATTTCATATTTTTCTAACAAATCTCCATAGCTGAGGTTTAGAAAATTTTGATCATTGTTTGCAGCGCTCATATCAAAGACTGAGATGTACATTTGTTCTGCATTTAGTGGGCCAAATTCTTTTTCGCTGAAGTTTTGTATTTCTATGTCAAAAGCGTATTCAAGGTCTCCGTTTGATTTTTTACTTACATTGCTTAGGTTTAAGTTTTTAATGCTCAATTCTGGCAGAAATTCTGATGAACATTCTTTTGTTTCCTCTTTTTCTAGTCTTCTTTCGCTGTCTATTGCTGATCTGTTATTTCTTAAAATTCGATTAATCCAACTCTCTCTTTCTTTTGTTTCTTCGGTTTCAAGTTTTTGAGTATCGTTTCTTAGATATTGTCCGAAGTCGTTTCTGCTGAAATCGGTTGCGCTAGCGATGCTATTAAAAGGAATTATTGCTAACATTAGTGTTGCTAATATTTTTGAGATTTTCATATTGTGTAGATTGTATATAAAGATAGTGAACTATGGCCGATTTTGGAGAAAAGTCAAGCTAGATGCTTGAATGATTGCTTTTCGGGTGAGAAAGTGCTGTTTTGGGTAGGGAACTTTTGTTTTGGGGTTTTATGATGGGAGAATAGAATGTTTGGGGGTAAAAGTGATCTGCGAAAACTATTCTATTCCTTGCAAGAGTGAGGTCACTGTGATAAAAATTACGGGCGTTTGATATTAGGGTGCTTAGCTCAGTTGGAGAGCCTTCAGCTTATAGTAGTGTGCAAACGCTCTATCCAACTGAAAGAAAGACCTTTATAGTCAGGAAAAGTTGAAGATTTAGTTTACAATTAGGGTGCTTAGCTCAGTTGGTTAGAGCGCCTGGTTTACACCCAGGAGGTCGGGGGTTCGACTCCCTCAGCACCCACCAAAATTCCATATAGGGCCATATTTCACTTCAACTGCACAATTTCCTCAAACGCCTACTGTGTGTAGGCTTGTTTCGGAAATTGTTTGTTTCGGCGAAATCTGTCTCCTCTCTGAAATTTTGAATTTTGTTTTGCCGGAGAGGGGAATTGGGCGTTTCTGTATTCTTCCCGCTAACACGCTTTATGTCCACTACACCCTGATGTACGGATGGTTAAGGGGAGGGCGGTGGAGGATTGGCCTTTTGACTTGTGGCTTGTTTTTGTTTAGCATGCGCTCCTATTTGCTAAATGTATTTGTATGGGTACTGCTAGAGGTTTAGCTTTGGTTGTTTGTCCGGAGGATATTAGGGGGACTGATATTTTTGAAGGAAGCTTGGTCAGGGATGCTGGTTTTGAATTGCAAGTGATTTCGGATCCTGCTGTTGCTGTTCAGCGGGTAGGGGTTCATGGTGAGGTTGCATTGGTAATGGCTTTTCATCATGTTACAACGATGCCTCAGCTTGGGATGGATTATGATGCTGCTGAGTTGGTGCAGGCTGCGCTTGATTCTGGTGACGGTGTGCCTGTGATTACTTTTAGTGAGGGTTATGGTGACGCAAGATTGGCTTGGAGTCATCGTATTCCTCATCTTGTGATGGGTTTTGATGGTTTGTGTTTGCCAAGAGATATCGCTAAAGAGGGGTCTTTGTTGGAGGCTTTGCGTGCGGTTGGGATTGAGATTTAGTCTTGTTCCTCCAGGCTTTTAAACCATGTTCGGAGGTGTCCGATTGAGAAATCGAGAGCATCAGTTGCGTTGTGATTAGCTCTTTCTTCATCAGTGATCACGCTTCCGCCGTGATGGATTGTTGCAGTTAGTTTGCTGGGTTTTTTTAGTAGGACTCTGAGCCATTCAGGGTCAGGAGTTGGTTCTATTGCAACGAAACATGGTCGGATTGCTACTATGTTCTCAGGGTTTTGGAATAGTTCATGGATTCTTGCCATAATTTTTTCCATTTCAGCTCGCACGGTTGCTGCGTGGGTATCAAGTTCTTCGAAGTATCCTTCTTGAACTTCTGTGGATAGTGTTTCTGACATTTCGTGGGGTTATTTTTACAGAATGTTAGCACTTAAAATGTGTTTGTCAAAAATGGGTTTTTCTTCTATTCTTTCGTCTATTTATTTTTTCATATGGCTTTAGGGAGTTTAGAAAGCAGGGAAGGTTCTGATTTTGATACGATTCATGATGCTCTTTATGAATCTGCTTTGTATAAGGCAATTTATACTGTCAGGGATGTTCTTGCCTCGATTAGGTCTCGTGATTTTGATCGTATTTATAGTTGTACTGGTCAGTTGTATGCCTTTTTGAATATTGTGATGTTGAGACTGGGCTATGGTGGAGAGGATGTTGTGGCTTTTTGGAAATCATTGGCGCTGGGGGATTCCTTGGTGGATTTTCAAGCTAAGCTTTTGTCTTTGGAAGGAGATTTTACTCATTATGAAGTGGGAGGTGATGAGTTGAAGAGCTTTGGTGAGGGCTTTGGTTTGGAGTTTGGAGGTGAGCTTACGGGTAATTCATATTATCCTGAGTCTGGTGGTTATGCAGGGAGTCCGGAAGGTACTTTTCTTAGTTTGGCTAGTGCTGAATTGGTGATGCCTAATAAAGTAGATTTGATTTCTTCTTCAAAAGTTTTTGAATTAGGTAGTGGTTGTCAGCGAATTTTGCCTGAAGCCGTTCGCTCGTCTAAAGGTGCTCATTATTTGGCTTGTCATGAGCTGCTTGCTGCTATGGTAAATAGGTTGAAGCCTGGGGGCTATGTTTTGGTAGAAAATGATTTTTCGGTTAACGAGCCTTTCTTGGATTTTCTGGGTCTTTCTCGTGAGAGTTTTAAAATGCCTTATTGTGACGATGGTATCTTTGAGTATGAGGTGAACATTTTACAATTTTCTCCTGGTTTGAGGGATGAGGGTATCGCTTCTGTGCCATATCATTCTGGACAGAGTTTTGTTTGGCATGGAGATGAGGTGAAATTATTTCCCCAAGTATAATTCTCCAACTTTTTTGTTTTGCAGTAGTTCGGAGCCTTTGCCTTCGAGGCGGTTTTCGCCGAGTTCTAGGACGTAGCCGCGGTCGGTGTATTGGAGGGCGAGGTTGGCGTTTTGTTCGACCATCAGGATGGAGGTGCCGGATTTTTGATTTCTAGGCATTTTTCAAAGACTTCTTCGGTGAGTTTTGGGGAGAGGCCGATTGAGGGTTCGTCGAGGAGTAGGAGTTTGGGTTGCACCATTAGGGCGCGGCCGATGGAGACCATTTGTTGTTGGCCGCCGGAGAGGGCGCGGGTTACTTGATGGCGCCGTTCGTAGAGGTCGGGGAATTGGGCGTAGACTTGGCCGAGGTTGTGTTGGATTTGTTTTTTGTCGTCGTAGATGTAGGCGCCCATTTCTAGGTTTTCTTGTACGGTCATGCTTGGAAAGATGCTGCGGCCCTGGGGTACGTAGCAGATTCCACGTTGGATGATATGTTCGGTGCCGAGGGGTACGAGGTCTTCGCCGAAGAAGTTGATTTCTCCTTGGTGAATGTTTGTTATGGAAAAAATTGAGCGTAAAATTGTTGATTTGCCGGCGCCATTTGGTCCGATAATTGTCACGATTTCACCTTCGCCGACTGTGATGTCGATGTTTTTGATGATTGCTGGGCCTTTGCCGTAGCCTGCGCTGAGATTTGAGATTTTAAGCATGAGATTTTCCTAGGTAAGCTTCTAAAACTTCTTTGTTTGATTGGATATCTTTTGGTTTGCCTTCTGCGATGTTGTGGCCGCGGTCCATTACGATGATTGTTTCGCAGAGATCCATGATGAAAGGCATGTTGTGTTCGACTATTAGGATTGTGTGGCCTTCTTTTTGGAATTGGCGAATGAGGGTGGTGATTTTTTTGATTAAAGTTGGGTTAATTCCGGCGGTTGGTTCGTCGAGTAGTATTAGTTCGGCGTTGTTGGCTTTGGCACGGAGAATTTCTAGTAATTTCTTTTGGCCGTACGAGAGTTCATAAGCTTTGAGATGGGCTTTTTCTTCTAATCCGACGAGTTCGAGCAGTTTCATTGCTTTGCATTCGAGTCGGCGTTGGTGGCGGCGGAATGGTGTGAAGGCTTGGAACAAGCCTTCTTTATTGTTGCCGAAAGCTACGACGATGTTGTCCAGAGCTGTCATTTCAGGGAAAACGCGGATGGCTTGGTAGGAGCGCGCGAGCCCGCGGCGAGCGCGTTTGTATGCTGTGAAATTGGTGATGTCTTGGTCTTTGAAGTGGATTGAGCCTTCGGTGGATTTTAGTAGTCCGGAGATTAGGTTAAACATTGTGGTTTTGCCCGCACCATTTGGGCCGATGAGGCCGGTGATGCTGTTTTTCTTTACGGAAAATGAGCACTGCTCAACCGCATGGACTCCGCCAAAAGTTTTGCTTATTCCCTGAATTTCTAGAATATTTGTCATTTACTGAAAACGTTAGTACGACGTCCGAGGATGCCGTTTGGTTTGTAGATCATAAATAAGATAATGAGCATTCCGTAGATTCCATAACGTAATGGGCCGATTAGTGCCGGTGCGATGTCTAAGAATTTTAATGCTTCAGGTATTAGTATGATGATAGTGGCTCCTACGATGCTACCCCAGAAGGACGCCATGCCTCCTATGATGACCATAGTGAGGATGAGCACTAGTTCGTCGATATTGAAGTTTGTCGGGCTGATATAGCCTAATAACGAGGCCAGTAAACCGCCGCCGATTCCTCCAAAAAATGAGGTGATCATAAATGCTTGCAGTTTGTATTTGATGATGTTTTTGCCCAGTGTTTTGGCGGCGGTTTCATCTTCGCGGATAATTTCCATTGTTTTGCTGAAGGGGGAGTGGAGGATGCGGTGGAGGATGATTCCTATTACGGTTGTGATTATTATGGTAAAAATGAAAAAGCTGAGATTTGTGTTTAATGTTTCTCCAAAAATTGTTGGGCGGGGGATTCCGGGAATGCCGAGTGCGCCTCTGGTGATTCCTTTCAGGTTGATGAATAATCCGTGACAGATGATTAGAAATCCTAATGTACTCATTCCGATGTAGTGACTTTTGAGTTTCAGTGTCGGCATGGCAATTATTAATCCGAGAATTGTGGCGACAGCTCCGGCTGCGAGTAGAGCGAGGAAGTAATTCGTTCCTCCTTTTGCCAAAATTGCGAAAGTGTATGCGCCTACTCCATATACTGCGGGATGGGCGAGATAGAGGATACCAATGTATCCCACAAGAATATTCATTGTGATGGTGAGAATGCTGTAGATGGCCACGAGTGTGGCGATAAATAGGATGTAATCCATAGTTTAGCGTGATTCGACTTCTTCCTTGTTGCCACCGAAAATTCCGTATGGCTTAAAGATCAGTACGATGATAAATATTGTGAAAACGATAGTGCTTTTGTAGCTGGATGGGATGTTGGTCAGTCCGACGATCATGTTTTCGCTGAATCCGATGATGATTGCGCCGAGAATTGCGCCGTGTAGTTTGCCGACTCCTCCCAAAATGATTGCGGCAAAGGCTTTGATGCTGAGTTGTAGTCCCATTCTTGGGTTGAGGTTTTGGTCGAATGCGATCAGGATTCCGGCGATTGCTGCGAGACCTGAAGCGATTGTGAATAGGATGACGATTGTGCGGTTTACGTTGATGCCGAGGATAGCGGCGACTTGTTTGTTGTCAGAAACGGCGCGGATTGCTTTGCCGGTTTTGCTGTATTTCAGAAAGGCAAAAAGTGCTGAAATTAGTACGACTGAGCTCAAAATTATGACTATTTGTGTTTGGCTAATGATCACTGCTTCGTTCCATATTCTGTATACGGTTGGCATTTCGTTTGCTACTGCATATGTATGACTGCCTCCACCAAATTTCAGCATTACGGCCGCTGAGATAAGAATGGATATTCCGATAGAAAGTACTAAGGGGATGAATTCTTGTTTGTCGCGAACGGGTCGAAAGGTGGTTCTTTCTATGAACATTCCCAGTGCAGCGATGATTAGTGTGGTGACGATCAATGCGGGAAAAATTCCTAATCCAAAATCGGAAAAGAAGTACAAAAACACGAATGCTCCTGCCATAGCGATTTCTCCGTGGGCAAAGTTGATAAATTCCAAAGTTCCAAAAGTCAAAGTCAGTCCAGCGGCGATCAGCGCGTAAATTGCTGAGGCTATTATTGAAATTACGAGGATTTGAGGAAGGATTTCCATTGGGCCGATTCTAGAAGAAATTTAAACAAAAGAAAAGAGCCCCTATGCGAGGGGCTCTTTTTATCTATGCTTTTTATCTCAACTCTGACTTACCATTTTTGATTACTTTTGCTTTGTGTCCAGCTTTTGGGTCACCGTTTGAATCGATGTCCAATTCACCAGCTACTCCTTCCCAACCTTGTACTGTGTAGAGCCAATCGCGGAAGGCGTCACCGTCGTTGCCAACTGCGTCCAGACCGTTGTCGATCAATCTTACTGCATCAAAAACAGTTGCAGCGTAAGTTTGGAATGGAACTTCTTCACCAGTCATTTCTTTGTATTTTTCTGTGAAGTAAACGTAATCTCTGTGTCCTGTGTTGTAGCTTGTTTCAGCTCCGAGCATTCCTTCAACTAGTGCAGTGTATTGTCCCAGTCCTTCGCTGTAGCTCATTACTACGTCGTTTGCGAATAGTTGGATTCCATCAACACCTTGTTCTTGAAGTTGTTTTAGGATGAGGTCAGCTTTTGGTGGTGTTTGTGGGTTGATAAAGATTGCATCAACTCCTGCACCTTTTAGTTTTGTGATTTGAGTCTTAAAATCTGTGTCGTCAGGTAGGAAGTTTTGGCTTACTACTTCTCCGTCAAATGCTTCTGTAAATGCTGTGTTGATCCCGATAGTGTAATCGTTTTCCTCTGTGAGCATTCCGATTTTTTCCAATCCAAGTTCTGTAGCGATTCCTGCAGTAATTACACCTTGAGAAGAATCTGAAGGGTAGTTGCGGAAGATATAATCACCGGCATTTGTGATATCCGGACTAGAAGATCCGGGTGAAAGCATTACAACTCCTGCAGCCTCAGCAACTGGAGCGGCACCGAGAGTTTCTGATGAACAGAAAGCTCCGTAAATGATTTGAACCTTATCTACATTAATAAGTTTTTGAGCGGCCGAAGCAGCGTCTCTACCGTTACACTTTCCGTCTTGCCAAAGGAACTCAATTGGCAGTGCACCACGTTCTGCTCTTTCTTCATTTACTTTTTCTAGAGCGATTTCAGCAACTTTTTGTAGAGGTTCTCCGTAAGCGGCGGCGTCGCCAGTTAGAGGAAGAATTGCTCCGATTTTGTAGGATTCTAGTTCAGTTGCAGCATTGTCGTCGCTTGGAGCAGCGCATCCAGCCAGTGACAATACTAAGATCCCAGCTGAGATTAGTAGTTTTTTCATATTGAATATGATTATTGATTATATAAAAAGCGTTTTAACGCCTGCTCAGGTTATTTCTGTGGCTTGTCTTTGTCAATCTGAGGCTCTTGCATTTTAGGCTCTATGTTTCGTAATTCACTATTGCCCACAGTGAATCAATTCATTATTATGCGGGTGAATTAACTTATTTCATATATGATTTCTACAGAAGATCTTTTGGCTCAAATTCCACAGGTTTTGAAGGGGACTGATTTTCCGACTCTTGGTGAAAAATATGAGGGCAAGGTTAGGGACAACTATTCTAAGGATGGTCGTCGTATTTTGATTGTTACTGACAAACTTTCTGCTTTTGACCGAATCATTACTTTGATTCCTTTTAAAGGTCAGGTTTTGAATCAGATGGCGCAATTTTGGTTTGAACAAACCAAGGATGTAATGGGCAATCATGTGATTGAGTTTCCAGATCCAAATGTAGTTGTGGCCAAGGAATGTACTGCGCTTCCAGTAGAAATGGTGGTTCGCGGATATATTACTGGTGTGACATCGACAAGTGCTTGGACTCATTATTCTAATGGAGTGCGAGATTTTTGTGGCAATGTTTTGCCAGAGGGTTTGAAAAAAGACCAAAAATTTCCTCAGCCAATTCTGACTCCTTCTACCAAGGCTGAGCATGGAGAGCATGATGAATCTGTTTCTAAACAAAATATTTTGGATCGAGGAGTGATTACTGAGGCTGAATTTGATGAAATGGCTGATGCTGCGATGAAATTATATGCACGAGGTGTTGAGGTTGCTGCGAAACAAGGAATTATTCTTGTAGATACCAAATATGAATTTGGAAAGGATGCTGACGGCAATATTATTTTGATTGATGAAATTCATACTCCAGATTCTTCACGTTTCTGGTATGCAGATGAATATGAAAAACGTTTTGCTGATGGAACTCCACAGAAAAAAATTGATAAAGAATATTTGAGAGAATAGCTTGCTGACAAGGGTTTTGTTGGTGAAGGAGATGTTCCGGAGATTCCAGATGAGATCAAGGCTGAAACAGCGCGTCGTTATATAGAAGCTTATGAATTGATCACTGGTCAGATTTTCGAGGCTGAAATTGGTGATGTAAATGCTAGGATTGAACAAAATTTAACTAAATATTTATGAAAGCAGTATTCGTATTAGGTTCAGAAGTTGATAAAGAACATACTCAAAAGATGGTGGATGGTTTGAGTGAATGGGGGATCGAAAGTGTGGTGCATGTGGCTTCAGCTCATAAAGTTCCTGTAAAAGTTGCTGAGTTGGTTGCTGCTTTAAATGAAGAAGAAGACGTGGTTATGGTTGGTGTTGCCGGTAGATCCAATGCTCTTTCAGGAGTTTTGGCTGCCAACAGCGTTCATCCAGTATTTGCTTGTCCTCCTTTCAAAGACAAGGCTGACATGATGGTAAATATCAATTCTTCATTGATGATGCCAAGTGAAACTCCAGTGATGACAGTTATTGATCCTAGTAATACAGTTCTTTCTATTGTAAAAATATTTGCTCTTAAAGATTCTGCTTTGAGGGAAAAAGTGGTGGCTCGTATTTCAGATGTTAAATCAAAATTCTAATGGATCCAAAAAACGCACACAACTTATTGGCAATTACTCCGATCGATGGACGTTATAGTTCAAAAATCGATCATCTTTCTCAATATTTTTCTGAAGCTGCTTTGATGCGCTACAGGATTTTGGTTGAGGTGGAATGGTTTATTTTCTTATTTAATGATCTCCAATTAAAAGGTACCAAAGAGCTGAAACCGACTGAATTGCGGATTTTACGTTCATTATACGAACAATTCGATGTGGTTGGCGCTTCTCGTGTTAAGGAAATCGAAAAAGAGACGAATCATGATGTAAAAGCGATTGAGTATTTTATGAAAGAGAATTTGAAAGATGGTCCGATCGAGAAATATTTGGAATTCATTCACTTTGCTTGTACTTCCGAAGATATCAACAACCTCTCTTATTCATGTATGATTAGAGATTTCGTACAGAGGGATTATGCGCCTGTGTTTAGCGGTTTGGTGCAAGCTTTGCATGATATGGCGATGGATACTAAAAAAGTTGCGATGATGTCTCGTACTCATGGTCAGCCAGCTACGCCGACAACTATGGGCAAGGAGTTGATAAATGTGGTTGTGCGTTTGGAAAGAGAAATGAAGATTTTGGAAAAAGGGAATTTTTATACTGGAAAAATGAATGGTGCTGTAGGAAATTTCAACGCTCATTTAGTGGCTTATCCTAAGGTTGATTGGATTGATGCCAGTACTCGATTTATTAAGAGTTTGGGATTGGAGCCGAATTTGTATACAACTCAGATTGAGCCGCACGATTCTGTGGCTGATATTTTTGATTCATTAAAAT
>JAESSS010000016.1 GCA_016763975.1 Candidatus Altimarinota bacterium | reverse complement strand
TTACTGGACCGATTGTTGTGAATCTTTGTTCTGAGAATGACGGTAGTTGTTCTTTCATTTTAGCTAACACTTGTTCGTGTGTTGCTGAGGTAATGTATTTGGACTTGATGATGTAGTTGTTGATTCCAGATTCGAGAATTTGTGCTTTTTTGAAATCTACTATTGTCGATGAGTCTGCTACTAGAGCGACATCGGTTGAGATTGCTGGGACTACTTCATTTGAGTTTTCGCTTTCTGTTGGGGTGTTAGTTGTTTCTAGGTTTCCAGCGTTTATTTCATCTTCAATTTTGCCAAGAGTTTCGATAAGAGTTTCTTTTGTGGTGTCTTCATTGAATTGGAATTGCATTAGAGTTCCTCCCTTGAAATCAATTCCAAGATTCATTCCAAAAAGGAGAATGGCAACTAATGAAATTGATACGAGAGTTCCTGAAAATGTGAACCAGATTTTTGATTTCTTGATGAAATTGAAAGGTTCTTTTGTAGATTTTTCTTTCATTCCAAAAGCTTTGTGGTTTTCTGCGATCTTTTTTCCTATAAATGATTGCAACAATGTTCTAGTGACTGTGATTGCAGTAAACATTGAAACTAAAATTCCGGCAGCGAGATTGAATGCAAATCCTCTAATGATTGATGATCCGAAGTAGAATAGGATTCCACATGTGATTAGAGTTGAGAAATTAGAATCTCTAATGGCAGACCAAGCTCGGTTGAAACCTGCTTCGACTGCTTCTGCATATGGTTTTCCTGAGGCTAATTCTTCTTTAAATCTTTCGAAAATCAGTACGTTTGCATCTACAGCAATACCGATTGAAAGGATAATACCTGCTACACCCGCTAGACTGATTACTACGCTGGTTTGTAGGAGGAAGGTGATGAAGAAGAAGGCGATACATGTCAGGATGAAGGAAAGGAATTTTTCCCATCCTGAGTCTGTTCCATTAATTATTTTGTGTATAAGGAATCCAAATATCAATAGTGCTATTGATATTGCTAGCATTAGTGGAAGTGTAGATTTTATGAGGAAGATAAAAATTATTGCATAAACTAATAATGCAAGGTCGGCCAATAGTCCGGCAATCTTGTAGTAAAAAGCCATGAAGAGCATTACTAGGAGTAGACCTATCAATACTGCATTTAGACTGTCTGATAGAGCTTCAGCTCCCAGAGTGGCTCCTATTGTGTATTCACCAGTTAGTACGATTGGTGCAGGAATCGCTCCTGTATTAAGATCTCTAGCCAATTTTTGTGCTTCGTCAATAGTGAAATTTCCTGTGATCTGTGCTGTTCCACCGCTAATTTTTGTTTGTACGTTTGGTGCTGATACTAGGTCTCCTCCCACGAAAATTGCGATTCTTTTGTTGATGTTTTTCTCTGTAAGTTCTTCGAATAGTTCGGCACCTTCTTCATTGAAAGTTATTAGGATGTAAGGTTGGAAAAATGAATCAACCTGTACGTCAGCTCTGACAAATTGTTCGCCTGTTAGGCTTGTTTCTTGCCAAGCGTCAGGTGTTGTGGAGTATGTGATCGTTTCGTAGCGATACATCTTTTCTCCGACGTCAGATTGGATTTTGTCAGCTCTGATGAGGTGGTAACCATATTTTGTTTTGACTGGCTCGCTAAGGTCTCCAACGTTTTCTAGTGAGAGTGAACCTTGTTCGAAATCATAAACATATGAACCGTCTCCATTAACAATTCCAAGTTCTCCACCGGTGTTTTTGTTTGAAGGATCGTTTGAAAATTCTTTTACAAGTTCTTCGAAATTTCCTCCGTCAGCTAATTTTTGTTTTATTTCTTTCGCTAATTCTAGGGCATCGTCTTCTGAACGTGTTACTTCTGCAGGTGCTTGGTTCGCTCCTTCGTGTGCGATCAGGATATGGCTTACATATACGGTTTTTTCGTATTTAATGTCTTCCTTTTCTTCTAGAAGTTTGAGGATTGTTTGTCCTGTTTCTTCGACAGTTTGACCGCTTGTGCCATCAATTGTAAAAGTTCCTCCTACTTCAAGTAGGTGTTTGTGAACTTGTCCCGGTTCTAGTGCTTCAAGTGTTGCTTTGAGGTCTGCTGGTATTTCGCTTTGGAATATGAATTCAGTAGTTTCGTATTGGACTTTTCCTGGGAAAGCTTGTGATTCTTCTTGTCCGACAACGCCGTAATCTTCTCCAGCTTTTATTCTATTGAGGGCGCTTTGTGCATTTTCTTTTATTTTGCCTTTTTCATCTGGGTCTAGGGATGTTTTTTCTTCTTTGAACTCTAATTGAATCGTTTTTCCAACTGTGGCTTTAGCTTTTTCTAAACCTACCATTTGTCTTTCATCGCTTGTTAATTCAGCGAGAGATTTGTTGGATCCGAGGTAATTATTGACGTCGGATTGTGTAATGTCTCCCGTATTTGCGAGCTCAACGATGATGTGTTGTTCTTCTGCGATTTTTGAAAGGAAAATGTTTGGCTCGGATACTCCTAATCCATTTACACGTCTTTCGATAACTTCCAAAACTCCGTTCGTAATATCTTCACGATCGGCTTCCGGTACTTTGCGGAGATCGATTTTGTAATCGAGCTGAGATCCTCCACTGAGGTCGAGTCCGAGATGTATTTGATTTTCTGTAACTGAATTTGGTAGGAATGGGAGAATTGCTTTTTGTGTAGTTCCAGGAAGGTTATAGAATCCTAGTACTAGAGATACAATTGCGATTGCTCCTAGTTTCCAAGTGATGAATCTTTTCATAGTTAGGGTTTTATTGATGTTTTGAATGTAATTTTTGATCCTCCTCTTCGTTGTTTCCCTTGCCACTGCGACCATAGTCATCGTGGAGTTTCACAACATCTTCAAGTTCTGGCGTTGATACTTCGAAAATTTGACTATCTTCCAAAGCTTCAACTCTGTGAATTGTGTGTGGATGAACATCTACTTTGTCGCCGGGTTCTAAAATTTTTTCATGTAGATCGTTTTGATCTGTTCCATAAATAAATTTCACTTTACCACTGTAAAGATATTGAGTCTCTTGTTTTTTTTCGTGGTACTGAAGTGAATAACGGTGTCCCTTCTTTATTTCGAGGATTTTACCTGCGTATTTATCTGTGAATGCGAACCATATTTCGCGTCCCCAGGGTTTTGGTTTTATTTCTACTTTGTGATCTTCTTTCATAGTTAAATTGAGGCTAGAATTAGCGCTAATATACTTGAAATTGACCTATTTTTAAAGTGTTATTTATTTAACTTTTCAAATAACTCTTGGATGGCTTTGTTTAGGCCTTGGTGGAGTGTTCTTAAAGCCTTGTTGTCCAGTCTTTTTGATAGGGGATTAAAGACGTGGTCGAGATTATACTCTAATTGTAGGGCATAAATCTTTGTTTTTGTTTTCAGTTCGTGGCTTAATTCGTGAAACCAGAGTGTGTTGTAGCCACCGTGAAAGATTTCATTTATTTCTACCGATAGCGGTAAGTGTTGTTTGATTGAATTTTGGAAAAATTGTAGATTTTTTGCTGAGATTGAAGTGTGATTTTTGTTTGAGCGGCCAGTATTTTGTTTGCCAAGGTTGGATATAACAATGCTGGGCATGTATTGGTGTTGTTTTGTAAGTGGGTGGTCGCCGGAGGTGTTGTGAAAATCTATGATCAAAGTTGCTTTGTCTTTGGTTTTTGAGTCTAGTTTGAGGATTTTTTTCTTTAGTTTGTTGTGGTAAGGGTGCCAATATTTTTCTAGATTTTCTTTTTGCTCCTTTTTTTTGAATTGTTCTCCTTTTTTGAATACTTTGTTTCCGAAGAAATCTTTGTCGTGAAAAGCTTTTTCGTTTGGTGGACGATTAAAGTCACAAACAAGGCGATGGGTTTTTGCTATTTGGATGTATTTCGCACAGTTGAATTGTTTCAGTTTTGAGGTGAAAGGATCTGAACATTTCCAAATTTGATAATCACTTAATGCGAATCTTTTACGCATTTTTTTATCAGTGATTTTTGTTTGTGCGTGTGGTGCGCTGATGATTATTGGCATCTATAATAAGTCTTTAATGTTTTTTGATTGGTCTTTTTTGCTTATGATTAAGCCCTTGGGGGTGTCTACCACTATGATGTCTTGGAGTCCGATAGTTTTGATTGGCTTGTTGTTGTCAGCGTAGATTAGGCATCCTGTGCAGTCTTTTTGGGATACGTCGCCGCGTGTGATGTTGTCTTCGGGTTTTTCTGCCAGTTCTGAATGTACTGCTTGCCAGTTGCCGATGTCGGACCAGCCGAGGTTTTGGGCTTTTATGATGCGGATGTTTTCTGGACCGACTTTTTCCATGATGGCGTAATCGATGGAAATTTTCTCTAATGTTGGGTAGATGTCTTTGATTGTTGAGGGGTCTTCAGCCATTTTCATTAATTTTTCGTATGTTTCCGGAGCGTGGGTTTCGTAGGCGTCTAGGAGTGTGGATATTTTCCAAACATATATACCGGTGTTCCAAAGGTAGTTGCCATCTGCTAGGAATTTTTTTGCGGTTTTTAAATCAGGTTTTTCTTTGAATGAATCTAGTTTGTGTACTGAGGGTGATGTTTCTGGGCCGATTTTGACGTAGCCGTAGTTGGTGTCGGGAGTTTCGGCTTCTACTTCCACAATATTTAGTGTTTCTTCTGATTGTGCAATTTCTTCTGCTAGTTGGAGTTTTCTTTGGAATTCTTCTTTGTTTTGAATTATGTGGTCAGCTGAAATGCAGCACATTACTTCTTCAGGGTCATCGTTGGACAAAAGGGCTGCTCCAAATCCAATACATGATGCTGTGTCGCGTAGGGCGGGTTCGACTAAGATGTTTTGTTCTGGGATTTGTGGGCAAAGTTTTTTTACTAAATTTAAGTATTTTTCGTTAATTGCTATGTATATTTTTTTGGAAT
>JAESSS010000015.1 GCA_016763975.1 Candidatus Altimarinota bacterium | reverse complement strand
TGCTATCTTAGGTGTTTCAATGGCTTGTGCCAGAGCTTCAGCAAATGAAAAAGGTATTTTTCTTTATGAATATATGAATGCTGATGCAAATATGTTGCCACTGCCAATGATGAATCTCATAAATGGTGGGCAGCATGGTGATAATGATGTGGATATTCAAGAATTTATGGTGATGCCTGTCGGAGCTTCCAGTTTTAAAGAAGCTGTGAGGATGGGATCGGAAATTTTTCATAATCTGAAATCCCTATTAAAGGACAAAGGATTAGCAACAAATGTTGGTGATGAAGGTGGATTTGCGCCAAATTTAGCCTCAAATGAAGAGGCTTTGGATTTCTTGGTAGCAGCGATTGAAAAAGCCGGATACAAACCTTGGAAAGAAGTGATGATCGCCTTGGATGTGGCGGCAAGTGAGTTTTATAAAGATGGTAAATATCATATGAAAGTGGCTGGAAAAATGGAGGAACTTAGCGGTGGAGATTTGGTAAGTTTTTATGATGTTCTTTTGAGAAAATATCCGATTATTTCGATTGAAGACAGTCACAATGAAGATGATTTTGAAGGTTTCAAAGCAATGATGGCCAGTGTCGGTGAAACTGTTCAAATAATGGGAGATGATTTGTTTGTGACCAATGTGAAACGTTTGCAAAAAGGTATTGATGAAAAAATGGCTAATTCAATTTTGATAAAACTAAATCAAATTGGTTCGATTACTGAAACTATTGCGACGATAGAAATGGCCAAGGCTGCCGGATATACTTCGGTGGTTTCACATAGATCTGGAGAAACAGAAGACACAACAATTGCAGATTTTGTGGTTGCGATGGGTACAGGCCAAATCAAAACCGGTTCACTGTCCCGTACAGATCGTGTGGCAAAATATAATCAACTAATCAGAATCGAAGAACACCTGGGAGACAAAGCACAATTTATGGGAGGAGAAGCATTTCACAACTTAAAAGATGGCTACGCTCAAGCACATTAAAGGGTCGATGGCGGCCAAGTTGCTGCCTAGTCGTCGTGTTGATTCTCACAAGGGTCAGAATGGACGAGTTTTGATAGTGGGTGGCAGTTTGGAATATTATGGGGCTCCCGTGCTGAGTGGATTAGCGGCTTTGCATAGCGGTGCAGACCTTGTTTACTTGTATGTGCCGGAATGTAATTTTGATGTTTGTCGTTCGCTGTATCCTGATTTTTTTGTGAGAAAATATAGTGGGGATTTTTTGACTGTTGAGGCATGTGATGAAATTATTTCTTTGGGACGTGAAAAATGTGACTGTGTTTTGTTGGGGCCGGGACTGGGAAGAAGGGAGGAAACTTTGGAAGCGGTGAAGCGAATTGTTAACGAATTACATATTCCGACTGTGCTGGATGCCGATGCGATTGCGGTTTTGAAAAAATTGGATCGTTTTCCTCTCGATCAACAATTAGCAATCACTCCACATTCAAATGAATTCAGAAATTTGGTAGATAGGGATGTTGTAGTCAATGAAGATGATCCTAAATCAATAATTTTATTGAGGTCGATTTCGATGGATTTACATATTAATGTTTTGTTGAAAGGTGCAAAAGATTATGTGGCTTCTCAAGAAGGAATAGTAGAGATCAATCACACAGGCAATGCTGGCATGACCGTTGGTGGAAGTGGTGATGTTTTGGCTGGAGTTGTAGCTTCGTTTATCGCGCAGGGATCTGATCCTTATGATGCGTGTAGGGCGGCGGCTTACTACGTCGGGAAGGCTGGGGATTTATTACAAAAACAGAAGGGTTTCAATTTTGCTGCGAGTGAAATTGCACTGACTATGCCTTTTGTTTTGAGGTGATTTGCGATTTTAGTTGCTTGAACTTTTTCAGTTGTTTTAGCAGTTTTGGATTTGTTGCTAAGAGGTAAGATGTTTTGAGGAATTGATAAATGAGAGTTTGCAGGTTTTGCTGTGGGAGGTTTTTGTAGAGGAGGATTTTTTCTCCAAGAAAAGAGGATTCTTTAATAGAAAGAGATTTTTTGTTGTGTTTAGCAGCTTGGCGATCGTGATAAACAGTTGTGTCGTGTACTAAAAGGGCTTTGTGGCCTTGGTTTCTTAATCGAAAGCTGAGGTCTACGTCGTTTTTGTAATGCATCATTGAATCGAAATATTCGTCTTTGTGTCTGATGGATTCCAATGCCTTTTTTGTAAAAACTGAGCACGCTCCACTCGTGCCCCAAACTTCCTTTGTTTTGTCGTATTGCCCTTGGTCTTTTTGGCCATTTCCAAGATCGTAAAAGTGATGATAGCTGGTTTTTGCTAAACCAAAACTATCGATTTCATTTGTTTTTTTGTTGTTGGCATAATCCCAACGCATTATTTTGGGGGTGGCAAAGGTGAATTCTGGATTGGCATCGAGAGCTTTGATCATTTTGCTGACGAAATCCTTTTCATAAAGCATGTCGTTGCTGACACAGAAATAGTAGTCGCCGGTCATTTGATTGATGATTGTGTTGTGTCCCCCGCTATGCCAAAGATTTTTGCCTCTTTGGACCTTTATTTGGGGATGGTGTTTTTTTATATAATCAAAAGCAGACCAAATTCCCTCCTCTTGATCGAGAAAAATGTATTCGATTTCAGGGTAATCCTGGTTCAACAAGGTTGGCAGAGATTTGTCGAGATACTTTGTGCCATAAAGTACTAATCCGACAGTTGCTTTTTTCATACTCTTGCTTATACTTTCCATATTATATTATATAGAGTTTTTGCCTATGTCTAGCTATCTTTTTACATCTGAGTCGGTTACAGAAGGACACCCTGACAAAATTGCAGATCAGATTTCTGACGCGATTCTGGACGATCTTTTGAGTAAAGATCCATCAAGTCGTGTGGCTTGTGAAACTTTGGTAAATACAGGAATGGTTATTGTGGTTGGTGAAATTAAGACGAAAGCTTATGCAGATATTCCGAAGATTGTGCGCAAAACGATCAAAGATATTGGCTATCACGACGCGGAATACGGTTTTGATTACAAAGCTTGTAGCGTGATGACAGCAATTGATGAACAAAGTCCGGACATTGCGATGGGCGTAAATCCCGGTGGAGCCGGCGATCAAGGTATGATGTTTGGTTTTGCTTGTAATGAAACTAAGGAATTG
>JAESSS010000014.1 GCA_016763975.1 Candidatus Altimarinota bacterium | reverse complement strand
TTTTTTGCCTTTTTGTTCGCCACTCATTGATAGAAAGGGTGCGATTCCGGTTCCCGTTGCGATAAAAACTGTTTCTTTGTCGTCTGGAGTTTCAAAAACAAAATTTCCGATTGGTCCGATAAAAGATATTTCTGTTCCTTCTTTGATTTCATCTAACCAGACGCTTGCTCGTCCTCCGTCTACTACTTTGATACATAGATCAAATGTTTTGTCTGTTCGTGGCTGAGAGGCGATGGAATAAGCTCTGAAGCATGATTTTTCGATGTCTTCTATCTTGATATTGATAAATTGTCCTGCTTTGAATTCGAAATCTTCCAAACTTTCAAAATGCAATTCGATCACATCGTCAGTAAGTTGAGTTTTGCCGGTTAATTTTGCTTTTTTTAATCCCATGGACTGCATTGTAATAAAAAAGCCCCGCTAATGGAATAGCGAGACTTTTTAAATTTTTCTAAATCTAAGCTAGATAAAGTGTGTGTGTCAAAACTGCACCAGCTGCAGTTGTTAGCAAAGCAACAAAATATACTAGTCCCATTTTTCCACGCATATCAAACATGCTCTTGAGCATTGATGCTGGAAGTAAGAAATAAGCTACTGATTCTAGAATCATGCCCCAACCTACAATAGTAACGATAATCCACATGTTCCAAGTCCAGTCGTTGTACATTCCAACGATTAATAGACCGAGGATTAGTTCCATGAACATTTGTGGAATCAGGATTGAATGGTCTTTTTGCCATTTGCTCATGATTTGCATCCACTGTTTTCCGTAAAAGAGCATAGAAAGCCCAAATACAAGAAGGACCGGTCCCATTACGTTGCCAATCATCATGGCGTTTGCTGTCATATCAACAACAACTTCAGCTACTTCAGTTTCCATATTTTGGAAGTTAGGAATAAGAGGTAGGTTGATTATAGGATATTTTGAGCGTGGGGTAAAGTTGGAAGGTGTAACAAGTGAGGAAATGGCTTCAGTACTTACTTCAGGGTCGTTTTTGTGGTATAATCAAGAGATAAATTTATTAAAAATGAGACTTAGAAAGAAAATACTTATTGCCTTTTTACTCCCAGCATCCTTGATTGCAATCATGGCTGGCTTTTTGTTTTTTCAATTAATTTCTGATCGTTTAACGGAGGAAATTTATGATCATCTAGAAACTGCGGTGCACCTAAGGGCTGACCACATCGCTTCTGTCATTGGCCAAGAAATACAGTTTAATCAATTACTTACTGCTGGAGCGGTTTTTAATGAAAATTTTGATGGAAAACAGAAAGAAGTAATATCAGAATTTTTTGATAGACTTGTTCATGGACAATCAGTTCACAAAATGTGGCTGGCTGATGCGGATGGTGTGGTTGTGGCAAGTTCTGATCGTAGTTTTATTGGAACGGAGCTTGGGGGTCATGATATTTTTGAATTGGGCAAAATGTCGACATATTATGAAGGTCTTAAACTTGTTAATAACAATGATGGACCGGCATTTGTAGTTGCTTCACCGATAATGAGAAAAGACGGTTTGCATGGTGTGGTATCTATTGAGTTCAAACCAAGTGTGTTGTACGCGATTCTATCTGATCGTCATAATTGGAAAAGTACAGGGGAGACTTACTTAGTTGATAGTGATTTTATGATGATTAGTCCTTCACGATTTGTGGAAGATACTTTTGGTAAACAAGAGGTTAAAACTTTGAATTCACAGTCGTGTTTTGATTCAAATTATGAGAGTGATGTTCAGTATTTAAATAGAGGTGAAGTGAATTTGCGGTTTTTTGAGAGTTCTATTAGAAATTTTGATGATTATAGAGGAGTTAGTGTGTTGGGGACGCACATTTATTTCCCTGAATTGGGATGGTGTCTGTTGGGTGAAATTGATACTCAGGAAGCTCTCACCAATCCACTTAGAAGTCTTCTTTATTTCAGTATTCTCATCATTGCTGTAGTGATTCTTTTGGCTATGATTAGTGCAGTGTGGTTTAGTCGCTATTTGACCAAAAATATTGAAGATGTTGAAAAAGGAATTAAAGAAATTGAAAAAGGGAATTTGGATTATAAAATTAATCTTCAGAGTGATGATGAAATTGGACAATTATCAAAAACTTTCGATTCGATGGCTGATCAGATCAAAGAGGCTAGAAGTGCTTTGGAAGGAAAAGTTGAAGAAAGAACAAAGGCGCTTGTGCAGGAGAAGGAAGTTAGTGAAACTCAGAAACGTAGGCTTAATATCTCTCTAGAGGCGGCCAATATTGGCACATGGGATTGGGATATCAAGAGTAATAAGCTGACTTGGGACGATAGAATGTTTTCTATTTTTGAAATAAAAAGAGGGCAGTTTACTAGTGATTATGAGGCTTATAATAGTTGTCTTCATCCTGATGATGCAAAGGCAGCCAATGAAGCCGTTGCGGCCGCTATTAAGGGTGAGAAGGAGTTTGATACTAAGTTTAGGATTATTACTCCCGGAGGTGGCACAAAAACGATTAGGGGACTTGCAAAAGTTAGTTTTGATGAGAATGGCAAAGCTTCTCACATGACTGGCGTAAATTGGGATATGTCCAAGGAGGAAGCAGTTGATCGTGCAAAGACCGAGTTTGTATCTCTTGCTTCCCATCAGCTGCGTTCACCTTTAGTTGCAGTACAGTGGTGTTTGGAAACGCTTATGAAAGATGGAGCTAGTTTAGGCAAAGATGAGCTTTGTGAGAATTTGGAAGCTATTTATAAAGGGAATAAAAGAATGCTTGAGCTTATTGAATCTCTTTTGAATGTCTCTCGTCTTGAGTTTGGGACTTTAGAGCCTGAGAGAGAAATTATTGATATCCGTAAAATTAGTGATGACACGATTGACGAGCTGGATATGCAAATGAAGAAAAAATGTATTAAATTTTCAAAAGATTATGGCACTGATATTCCTGAAAAAGTATTTTTGGATCGTAAGTTAACAAGAATGGTTTTGCAAAATCTCTTATCCAACGCCATCAAATACACTCCAGATAAGGGTGAGGTTAAATTACAAATATCCTGCAAAGATGGATTGTTATTGTGTTCAATTACTGACACTGGCTATGGAATTCCTGAAGCTGATAAAGACAGGGTTTTCTCTAAACTTTTCCGCTCTGACAACATTCGTGACAAGGTTGAAGAAGGCACAGGTTTAGGCCTCTATTTGGTGAAATCTATTATCGACAATTTAGGTGGCAAGGTTTGGTTTGAATCAACAAAGGATAAAGGTACTACTTTTACTTTCACTCTGCCTATAGAAGAAAAAAAGGAGGCGGAGGTTACAAAGTCTTCCACTTCGCTTTAGAGATAAAGAAACGGCGTTATGTGAAGGATATGGGAAACCATCTACGCTGTGTAGATCAGGTATTTGTGGAGGAGTTGAATCAGGCTAGGGAAAGGGAGATGGTTGAAGTTTGAGTTAATAGGGAGATGGCTGGGGTAGAAACAGTTTTAAAAAGAATCATACTTGCTTTTCAAAAAAAGTGATTGCCTCAGTCTCTGGATTAACGCTAAATCTATAATCTCTACCAGCAGTATCTAGCTCTTCAGCATATAAATCTCGCACTGCTTGTTCAGCGTCTTGAAATACTCTTGTTTCAAAGAACCCCTGAGCCTTTAAACCTTCTACGTCATGTGGAGCTTCTTTACCAAAATCAAGAGATCCTTCTTCAAATGGTGCTTGTCCAGGTGCATTCATACCCATAACAATAATGGTTAATTAACAATCCTATTATAACAGGATTCACTAGTTAAGTCAAAAGCCTCTATGCAAAGATATCAACCTCTTTGCATTCTAGTCTCACATTAAGAAAAACATTGGAGCTTATTATTTTGAGGGAGAAGTAATGGAAAATCTACAAGTTGAACATTCTTATTTTTTTAAATTAGAAAAAGTCCACACCGCTTTGCGGATGTGGATGTTGGAGGCGCCACCCGGACTCGAACCGGGGATAAAGGATTTGCAATCCTCTGCCTTACCACTTGGCCATGGCGCCTTGTTTATTTCAACGAGAAAGAATCTAACATCTCATTGAGGGCGTTGACAACACTTTCGTCTTCCTCAGGGAGGTGGGCGGCTGTGGTGCTGTAGGCGTTGCCGTTTGAGACTCGGTCAAGGCGGGAGAAAATAATGATTGGAGAGCTTGGTGCTTTTTTTCCTTGGAAATTTGTGGTGATGCCATTGTCAGATTCTATTGTTGATTGGATTGACAGTTCTACGAGGTTTGCTTTGGTTTTGGCGTTATTGGATTTGGCCAGATCGCTGGAAGTGAGGTCTTTTGAGGCTTTTCGTATTGTTACGTTTAGGTTTGCGGTGAATTTTTCGTTGATGATGTTGTTTACAAAACCGACCTGTGCACTTGATGGAGTGGTTGATGTGAAGTCATTTCCTTCCACTATTTGCCAGTCTTGTGGGAATTGGATTGAGAATTCGCTACTTTCATAAATCTTCATTCCCGGAGGAGCTATTGTGGTTGAAGCGCTTTCTTCTCCACTAAAACATCCTGTTAAGAATAAGGGTATTAGTAGGAGAGATGTGAGGAGTCTTTTTTGCATGATTTGATTCTACTTGACTTTATTTCTCAAATCAATAATCTGCACGAGTTAACTTTTCAATATTATGAAAATCGGGATTTTATCTTTTCGTTCTTTATCAAGGAGAGCCTCTGCTGAAGCATTAGCTTTGCAAAAAGCTGTAAGAGCTGCAGGACATAGGTGTCAGATATTTAGAGCGAAACGTTTTCAGATGGTTTATGATGGGCATTCTCCATGGCTTCTATATAATGGTAAACCTTTCAAACCTGCGGATGTGATGATTACTAGGCCATCGGTTTTGAGTAATGTTGAATTGCATGTTGCTTTGATTGAGCAAATGGAATTGATGGGCGTGAAGCTTTTTAATTCTGCTGAATCAATTTTAAAGGCGAAGAATAAATTGAAAACAATGCAGATTTTGGATCACCATAATATTCCGGTACCAAAAACTGTAGTGATTCACAGGGGTGAGGATTTGAAACAAGCGGTTAAATTTGTGGGAGGTTTTCCTGTTATTGTAAAAACTCCTTTTGGAACTTTTGGCAAAGGTGTCACTATTGTAGAAAGTATGAGGGCGTTGAAATCATTTTTGATTTGGAATCAGCCAATGTATTTGATTCAGGAATTTGTGAAACATACTCGTGGCAAGGACATTAGGATTTTTGTTGTTGGTGGCAAGGTTGTTGGTACGATGATGCGTTCTGCAAAGAAAGGTGAATTTAGATCAAATATTGAGTTGGGTGGAGTTGGTGAAAAAGTGGAGATTACAGAAGAAGAAGTTTCGACTGCATTGAGATCTGTACAGGCTTTGGATTTGAATTATGGAGGTGTTGATATTATGAGAGGCAAAGGAGGGGTGGTTGTGTTGGAGGTAAATGCTAATCCTGGATTCGAAGAATTAGAAAAAGCGACCGGTAGTGATATTGCAGGAGCTATTATTGATTATGTTGTGGAATATGCCGGAAGGCATGTTTAGTTTGAAATAAAAAAAGCCCTTCACTTTAAGGTGAAGGGCTTTTTGTTTTGTTTATTTTTTCACTTCCGGCTTTTTAGAGATGATTTTATCTATTAGTCCGTATTTTTTTGCTTGTTCTGCAGACATATAATTGTCACGGTCAGTGTCGTTTTCTACGGTTTTTAATGATTGGCCTGTGTCGTGGGCAATCATAGTGTTTAGTCTGTGTTTTGTTTTAAGAATGTGTTCTGCGGCGATAGCGATGTCAGAAGCTTGACCTTCAGCGCCTCCAAGAGGTTGGTGGATCATTACTTCTGAGTTTGGTAGGGAGTATCTTTTGCCTTTTGCTCCACCTGCCAATAACACTGCACCCATAGATGCAGCCATTCCGATACATACAGTTGATACGTCTGGTCTGATGTATTGCATAGTGTCATAAATCGCTAGTCCTGCAGTGACATGTCCACCGGGACTATTGATGTATAGGGTGATGTCTTTGTGTGAGCTTTCATTTTCGAGGAAAAGTAGCTGTGCAATAATAAGGTTTGCAACTGTACTGTCGATACCTGTGCCAAGAAAGATGATTCTGTCTTTTAATAGTCTAGAAAAAATATCATAAGCTCTTTCGCCTGCATGAGTTTTTTCGATCACTGTTGGTACCAAGGTTGAATCAACTATTGGATCGTGATGTTTGTTTTGAATTTGCATTTTTTAGTTTTAGGAATTTTTTTTACTCTTGATATTGTAACAGATTTCGACTGTAAATTCAGCCTCGTAGGCTTGACCCGGATGGTCTTTTATTGTGTCTTACTAGGCAAGGAAAATAGTAATAAAATGATGTTGACTTTGACTAGGATTCAACCTAGACTGCTGAGGCATTTTTGCTAAGGGCTTATTTTAGCCCTGTTTGCAAGACCTTTGACATCTAGAATGTAATAGAGAAATCTATTGTAGCGTATATCAAGTCTAGCTCGCTTATAGTGAGTTTAGAAACAAAATTTTTTCTCACACTTCGGTGTGAGTTTAGGTCACTTTATAGTGGCCGCACTTTTATGAAGAGTTTGATCCTGGCTCAGGATTAACGCTGGCGGTATGTCTAATACATGCAAGTCGAGCGCTCACTTCGGTGAGAGCGGCGAACGGGTGAGTAACACGTTGGAAGCTGCCCCGCACTCAGGGATAACCTAGTTAACACTGGGCTAATACCGGATGGTCCCGAAAGGGTAAAGATTTTTCGGTAGGGGAGGCGCTTGCGGCCTATCAGCTAGTTGGTGAGGTAATAGCTCACCAAGGCTATGACGGGTAACTGGT
>JAESSS010000013.1 GCA_016763975.1 Candidatus Altimarinota bacterium | reverse complement strand
TTATCTTGGAATAAGAACCAACAAGTTTCAACAATTCAGCATAAAGTTCCATATACAATTTACGTCGTTTCTTTCTTTCATCACTTTGTCTTTCTTTTTCAGCAATCTGATCAGCAAGATACAATTCTGGCTCACACATCACCGCCCAACAACGCTTTAACACATCATTATCAATAAATCTTTTTTCTGTACTAAACAAAACACTCAAAAAAGGTCTACTCGCACCCAATCCCATAACCTCAGCAATTTCACTTTTTGTAACCCCTACCCTCTCTTGAATAGAATCAAACATCCCACGAAAAACCTCTCCCTTACACGGAGACCTACCAATACTAGGAAGTGTAAAAAAAGACAGCTCAGCGTTATAACGATCAAGCAAAGACTTAAGAGCATTGTATTTTTCAATCTTAATACCCCGACTACCAATCAGGTGCCCCTTACCTCCCTCTTTACCGACATTTTCTAACATTGCCCTGCCCATCCCAGCTTCAATTGCAAGCTCAGTGTTCCGAAAACCACATCTATTACGCAGCTCATCCCTAATACTCACGAACTCTTCTATACTAACTACTTCAACTCCCTTCATACGAGTATTCCATCCCCCCTCAAATTTCCCCGAATTATCTTCAACCATTGAATAAACTTAAAAAGACCAGATTATAACATCATAGTCATCGATAGCAAAGAGTTTACTCTCCTAATTCATCCAACATCCTCTCTTGATCAGCCTTTGCCAGTTTTTCAACAACATCCCCAATATTTCCGCTCAAAATCCCCGGTAAATTACTCCAACTTTCTTTGATACGATGATCTGTCACCCTATCTTGAGGGAAATTATAAGTACGAATCTTTTCTGATCTATCACCAGTACCGATCTGACTCAAACGCGCTTCCCCATCTTCTTTACGCTTTTTTTCCATTTGTAAATCATACAAACGTGTCCTCAAAACATTCAAAGCTTTATTCTTATTCTTTAATTGTGATTTTTCATCCTGACAAGTAATCACCAATCCACTCGGAGCATGAGTCAAACGCACTGCCGAATCCGTAGTATTTACTGACTGCCCACCAGGTCCACTAGCTCTAAATACATCAAATTTCAAATCAGAAGCAATAATTTCTACATCCACCTCCTCGGCCTCTGGCAACACCACAACAGAAGCTGTCGAAGTATGAATTCGCCCCTGACTTTCGGTAGAAGGTATACGCTGAACACGATGAACACCACTCTCGTATTTAAACAATCCAAAAGCATTATCCCCACGAATCGCAAAAATCATTTCTTTCACAACTCCCGGAGAACCTTCACTTTTCTCCATCAATTCAATAGTCATCTTAGAATTCTCTGCAAATCTCATATACATTCTTGAAATTTCCGCTGCAAAAAGACCAGCTTCATCCCCTCCAGCACCCGCACGCACCTCAACAATACAATCTTTCGCATCATTCGGATCTTTAGGCAAAAGCTCAACACGTGCCTGTTCATCCAAAACTTTTATATTTGCTTCAGCCTCAGCCAATTGATCCTTGGCCAACTCCTTCATCTCTTCATCATTTTCAGCCAAAATCTCCTCTGCCTCAACCTTTGCATTAACAGAATCTCTATATTTAATAGCCAACTCCGCAGCAACCTCCAAAGATTTATACTTCCTAGACAATGTCTTGAACTTATTATGATCAGAAATAACAGCAGGATCAGACAACTGAGTCTGCAAACTAATATATTCCTTCTCCAATTTTTCTAATTTATCTAACATCTATTTTATAATTACAAATATTCTATCTATATCAGCATAATCCTTATCAATAACCCATTTGCCCTCAAAATACTTATCCAACAACTTCCCCATAATCTCTGACTGAGCAAAACCAAATTCACCCACAATCAACTTATAATCAATATCCTTCTCAATCAGCTGCAGAAACATCTTCTCATACAACTCCAAACCATTACTACCTCCAAACAACGCAACATTAGGTTCATGTTTCTCAACATCAGCACTAACAAATCTATTACTTTCTTCACCAATATAAGGCAAATTCGCTACGATAATATCATAACTATCGCCCACATCAGCCATTAAATCACTCTGGTAAACATGAATCTTGTCCTCCAAACCATGCTGAGCTACATTAATTTGAGCAACATGCAAAGCATCATCAGAAACATCAACCGCATCAAAAATACCAATCAAATCTTCCCCTTTCTCCCTCAAAGCAGCCACAATAGCCACAGGGATATTGCAAGAACCCGTACCAACATCCAAAATATCATAACGCTTGCCATCATTTTTTCTCATATAACTCAGAATCCTCTCAACCAAATGTTCAGTCTCCGGCCTCGGAACCAAAACCCTACTATCTACAAAAAAATCTAAACCATAAAACTCCTTCGAACCGGTAATATACGCTATCGGCTCACCATCTTCGATCCTTTCCATATAATTCTTAAAAAGCTGCTGCAAATCAGCATCAACAGCATCGTCAAAATGAGCAATCAAATGCTCGCGATCAAAGCCCAATACATAAGCCAAAATCACCTCACAATCGAGCAATGCATTATCTCGAGCATCAAGAAAATCGACACCTTCCTCTAACAAGGCTTTGATCGTCATACAGAATGAAAAGTACTAGTAAAACTTATTCTTATCTCTAATAGCTCTATAGTGTTCACGCATAATCGCTGCAGCACGTATTTGACGCCTTGTAAGCGATTTTTTGTGGTAACGACCAGAACGAACTTTAGGTATTTTGCGACTTGCTTGCACCCTCTTATTGAACTTGGTGATGCAGCGTTCGTTTGAATCTTTCTCTCCTTTCCAAATTTTTACAATCATAGTTTTACTTAATTGAGTAAGCGCATTATAGGCATAATTTAGCCAAATGCAAGCATAAATCATGCCTAACTGTTAAATGAGATGAAATACGCAGTTCTGGAACAAATTTTCACAACGAAACCGTATAAATAAATACGGTGAGTTTTAAAATTTGCGAAGAACAAGCCCGAAGGGGGCGGATGTGCAGAGTTTTTGGCTCTGCCAAAAAGCAGGTACATCCGATAGTTCACTCATTTAACAGTTCAGGCTAGATATCCAAATTCTGAACCTTCTTAGCATAAGCCTGGATGAATTTTTTACGAGGCAACACCTCAGATCCCATCAAAGTAGTGAAAACTTGATCAGACCTCTCGGCATCCTCAATAGTCACACGCAACATCATTCTACTTTCCGGATCCATAGTAGTTTCCCATAGCTGATCAGGGTTCATCTCACCCAAACCTTTGTAACGCTGAATAGTTACTTTTTGGTCGCTTTTATAAGACTTGATCACCTTGTCACGCTCCGCATCCGAGAAACAATAACTCTTCTTTTTGCCCTGTGAAACCTTGTAAAGTGGTGGTTGAGCAATATAAATATGACCAGCCTCCAATAAATCACGGAAATACCGATAGAAAAGCGTCAATATCAGAGTTCTGATATGCGCTCCATCCACATCCGCATCCGTCATAATCACAACTTTGTGATATCTCAATTTATCAATATTAAACGAATCTCCAATCCCCACTCCCATCGCAATTACTAGATTTTTCACCTCATTGTTAGCTAAAATCCTATCTAAACGAGCTTGCTCTACATTCAAAATCTTACCTCTCAAAGGCAAAATAGCTTGGATATGACGATCACGCCCTTGTTTAGCTGAACCTCCCGCAGAATCTCCCTCTACAATAAACAATTCTGATTCTTCTGGAATCTTACTGGAACAATCCGCCAACTTACCCGGCAAAGTCATTCCTTCCAAAGCTCCTTTTCTAATAACAGTATCTCTAGCTGCACGAGCTGCCAAACGAGCACGAGCCGCCAAATGACATTTCCCAATAATTGCTCTCGCTTCATTAGGATTCTCTTCTAAATGTTGAGCCAAAGCTTCATTAAACACTGTTTCAACCGCAGTTCTCATTTCAGCATTACCAAGTTTCCCCTTAGTTTGACCTTCAAACTGAGGCTCAGCCAATTTAACCGAAATAATCGCAGTCAAACCTTCTCGCACATCATCCGCAGTCAAATTATCATCTTTGCCCTTCAAAATCTCAGCCTTTCTAGCATAAGAATTAATAGTACGAGTCAAAGCCGATTTAAAACCGGTTAAGTGAGAACCACCATCAATCGTATTAATATTATTAGCAAAAGTGAAAATACTTTCTTGATAAGCAGTTGTATACTGCAAAGCAACCTCGATCAGACCTTCTTCAGTATCTTTTTCCACATAAATAACTCCTCCGATCGCCTCTTTATTACGATTCAAATGCTGAACATATGATTTGATACCTCCTTCAAAGTAAAAAGCATATTTTTCACCAGTACGCTCATCTTTCACTCTAATTGTCACACCTTTAGTAAGATAAGATTGTTGACGAATACGATTCAAAATTGTTGGAAAATCAAAGACAACTTCATCAAAAATCTCTTCATCCGGATAAAAAGTAATCTTAGTACCACGTTTTCTTGTAGTACCTTTCACCTTTAGTTCATCTCCTGCATCACCACGGTGATATTCTTGATAATAAATCTTACCATCACGATAAACCTCAGCCAAAACTTTTCTAGAAAGCGCATTCACTACAGAAACACCTACACCATGCAAACCACCAGACACTTTGTATCCACCTCCTCCAAATTTACCACCTGCATGCAACACGGTCATAACAGTTTCCAAAGCAGATTTACCTGTTTTCTTATGTTTATCTACCGGAATACCACGTCCATTATCCTCAACAGAAAGCGATCCATCTTTGTTTACAGTCACATCAATATTCGTACAAAAACCCGCCATCGCTTCATCAATAGAATTATCTATAATCTCCCAAACCAAATGATGCAAACCTTTAACGTCTGTAGAACCAATGTACATTCCAGGTCTCTTACGAACGGCAGAAAGCCCTTCCAGTACCTGAATCTGATCCGCACCGTACTCTTGAGTTACACTATCAGCCATATATCTTAAAATTTATTGAACAAAAATTCGAACGGAGTCTAACACAAAGCCAGACTGCTTGTCAGTAGAATTTCTTGGTTTATCCGCGCACAGAACGTGGAATATGATTAAAACTGTCTTCTCCAGAAACACCTCGAGATTGCAATGCTTGCCATAGAGATAATCGCACTTCAGATTTATTCTTATTTGTAACCGAAGTTGGCAAAGAAAGTCCTAAAACTTTATTAGCCAAAACCATATAATCTCTTAAAAACCCAGCCCTTACTCTCTTATCAGCACCTTTTTTACCTCTTGGCAAAGACTTTTCCCCTTTAACAAACAACGCTAAATCTGCCAAAGTAGGCAATTCTTCAACAGCATCACCTTTAACAACATCTTCTTCACCAGGCTTTGTTTCCAAAACAGCATTCGCAGCGTCAGCAGTCTTACCTTGAAGTGATTGTGTTTTTTCCACCACAACTCTAAGCCTCGGTTTATCACGCTCAGCTGCTTCTAAAGCTTCCATATTTACATCAGACTCTCTCTTAACAGCTAAATTACGATGGTATTCACACATAAGTTTTTAAAATTAAAAGTAGGAAGGAAAAATATCAATATTTTCTCAACAATGCAACTTCATCTGGCTCCTCCAACTCAATCTGCCAAGATTTCGCCTGAATCCTGTGCTCCAGCTCACGCTCCAACCTTCGTACCTCAGCAATCACACCAAAACCAGCCTTCTCAGCATCATCCCAATTAGCCCCAGTAAAAGCTCCTACCATGCTATCGTGAGCCTCAAAACCATCTCCCATCTTTGCGTGATCAAAAACCCAAGCGGAACTCTCAAAAGCCGTGGTCAAACCTCTTGCCCTAATAATTCCACGCATAGATTCAACAAAATATCGACCTTCATCAGCAAAACGTCCTCCATTTTCTAAATGAGCCAAAACAGTGCCCGCTAATTGATAACGACGAGCAGAATCATAATCTCTTCTCCCCATAATATCCGTACGACCATCAATATTAGGCAAATCAAATGGCAAACCAGACTTTTTCACCCCAGCATCATAAGCCAATATCCTCGCCCCAGTCTCATCATGAGAAGTTGTAAATGCACCTGGCTCATACTGAATTCTCCTACTTGCACCCAAAAGATTCGCTACTGCTGCATAAGGCGCATTTTCCTCAGACAACCTACCACCAGACGCAAACTGCAAAGTCGGACGCTCTCTATCAATAACTCCAAATTTTGTCAAAATTTCCGTCAAAAGATCCAACTCATAACTTGTCGGCAAAGGGTCCATCACCATTGTCTCACCGGCATGAATAAGATGAAAACAAGTATTATAAAGAGAGAAAATATCCCTCAATGCGCTTAACATCCCTTCGTCCATCGATTGCCTAGCATGAACTTTTCTACCTGCTGGCATCACCCCAATTAGCCTCATTCTCTCACGTACAATCCCCCGCTCAATCACTGGAATTGCCAAACAAATATTTTCATGCAAAGAATCCCTAAAACTTCTTGAATCAGCTATTTCCATCAAGGCAGTCGCAGAAAAATCATTAGCAGTAAGTAATTTTTGCTGAACTTGCCCCATCATAGCCGTTTTAGGCAAATCCAATCCATCAATTTTCATCGCACCAATCGCCGCCAAAAAGGCTGAACCGGCAATCGCCGATTTGGTTAATTCATTTGTCCCAGCAAAAAGCCCTTCATCCCTCATTTTAAATCTATCACTCTTAAAGCCAATACCCATC
>JAESSS010000012.1 GCA_016763975.1 Candidatus Altimarinota bacterium | reverse complement strand
ATCTACCGCGTCAGCCTGGAGACCCACCGCGTGCGAACGACCGCCATCTCCCTGAAGGAGCTCGGCCGCTTCCACCACGTGGCGGGCGGCAACGCCCTTTCCAGCAACCTCTGCGCCGTCGGTAAGCCGACGTCCGACCCCTGCTTCGAGCCCAAGTAAGGGCAAGCAGTTAGCATGAGGCCTTGGGTCTCACTGCGGTGGTTGGTGTTCGTTCATTCGAGCTTTTCTTTCGCGCCGGGCGAGCATCATTCCACTTTAGCTTCCAAAAACATCAAAAAACACTTTACAAAGCCCTTTCGGCGAGTTAAAGTCGGACACAGTTACTTTTCAATATGTATTTTCAAATGAAAGAGCTGGCCAGTAGAGGCTCTTTATAAATTCTTGTTATGGAGGTTTCATACAATTTGCGTTATCAGAAACAAAGCTTTGGAAACAAGGTTTTGATCGACAAAGAAGGCGAAATCATTATTTACGCCAAGGGTTTTCGTTTAAAAGGCAAAGGTGCCGGTGATAAAGGTGAACTTTTGAACTTTTCGGAACTAAAAGAGTTTTATTTTAAAGATAAGCAGATTATTTTTATTACTTTCAACAAGGAAAAATATATTCTTTCTGAGGCTGGAACACTTTTTGAACAGATGTTGATCGACTTATATAAATCAAGGAATACGTTTTTGGCGGATGCTTTGTTTATGAAAGTCGGCAAACTAAAAGGACAGTATGATGCTTATTTTGAGAGAATATCTAAGTTTGGGAAACCTATTTCCAAAGCTAAAGTGAAACTATGTCTTTATGAAGGTTCACTTTTGTTGATACCGGAATTGCAGGATGTGATTGCGGTTAATTTCAATTTTGTGAATTTCCATGAGTTTGATGATATGGAATATCAATTAAAGATTGTGATGGATGATGGTTCGACTATTTTCATTTCACAACTGGCCAATGATTATGAATTTTTTGAAGAAAAGATGAATACTATTTTGGGTGGAATGTACGAAGATTATGTAAATGGTGGTTTAAAAGAGGCTTTTCCAGAATTTCATGCAGGGACTTTGTTGAAATTGGGGTTCAAGATGAAGGGTGGCAAAGCGGTTTCATTAAAGGATATCAAAAAAATGGATGAAGATATGGCGGCGCGTGTGGAGGAGTTTATTTTTGAAGATGAGGTTTATAAAGAAAAGGCTTCTGTACTGCGTGAATTGGTGGATGACTATAATATATATTTTGGAATCGCCAAAGATGAGAAATCCAAGGATGGCTTTGTGAAATGGGCGCTCTATTCAATTCCTGAAAACAATATAGTGGCTTTTACAATTCTGCCACGGTGGGAAAGTGAAGAAAAATTCCATTCAACATATTTCTACAAAATCATCATGCAGCAAGGTCGTCCAGCTGAGAAGGCTGCGGACAAAATTAGAGAAATTGAACAAGCGCTGGTGACTTTGAAATTCGTAAAAGACCCTTGTCACAAGGACAAACGCGATTTGAAACATTCTCCATACCAATATGCTATCCGCAAAATGCCGTTTTTGAGGATCTTGAGGAAGTCCTTTGTGGGACGAGCTTCTGCTGTGGATGTGAAACAATGGCAAGAGCAAGCGAAGAAAATTGTGACAAATGCTACATTGAAAAACTAGATCTTTGATGTATTATTTATGTAGTTAATACTTTTTAAAGTTTTTTATTATGGCTGATGTAGCTTTTACAGATGAAAACTTCGAAGCGGAAGTTTTGAAATCTGATTTACCGGTAATGGTGGATTTTTTCGCTGAATGGTGTGGACCTTGCAAAATGATGGCTCCGGCGATCGATGAGTTGGCAAAAGAATATGATGGGAAATGGAAAATTGGTAAGTGTGATATTGATGCCAGTCCTGAAATGGCAAAAAAATATGGAATTCAGAGTATTCCGACAATCCTCTTTTTCAAGGGTGGTGAGGTTGTGGATAAAGCGATGGGATTCCAAGCAAAAGATGCTCTAAAAGAGAAGTTGGTATAGGTCTCCGGTTTTTTGAAGCCTCTTGGATTTTGTCTGAGAGGTTTTTTTATGCAATTGAACGTGCCGCTTTTTGGGCGAGTTCGTCGACGAGGTTGTTGTGAGGGTTGGTGTCGTGGGCTTTGACCCATTGCCATGTAATGTTGAGCCAGGCACGGAGACGGTCGATTTCGGACCAGATGTCGAGATTGGCTTTGCGGTTCCATCCTTGGTTGAAGGTTTGGATGACGAGGCGAGAATCGCTGTAAACTGTGACGTCAACTTTTGTACGGTCGTTTTTGTCGTAGGTGGCATGAATCCATTCCAAGCCTCGTACTACTGCGGTCATTTCCATGCGGTTGTTGGTGGTGTCGGGTTGGCTATCGGCAAAGGAGAATTTTTTCCCGTTACGCAAAATTAAGAAAGCCCATCCGCCCGGTCCAGGATTGCCAATACAGCTGCCGTCTGTGTATATTTCGATTTTTTCATTTTCCATGCTGGGGATTTTAGCATAGTATTTGTGTCATGAAGATACGAATTGTAGCCGTGGGCAAAAACAGAGAGAACCTAGTTGAGCGGGATTTTTTGAAACGCTTGAGTCTGTATGCTCAAGTTGAGGTCATTTTGGTGAAAGAATTGTCGGCTAGTGCAGGAGCGCTAAAAGGTGGATTTTTGGTGGTTTTGGATGAAAGAGGCAAGGAATTTCGTTCTGAGGGATTTGCTGATTTGTTAAAAGATTTTGATTCTCGTGGTGAGACTGTGATTTTTGTGATTGGTGATGCTTATGGAGTGCCGTCCGAGGTCAAAGAGAGCGCAGATCTGCTTTTTTCTCTGTCCACGATGACTTTTACCCACGAAATGGCGAGATTGTTTTTGTTAGAGCAAATTTATCGAGCTTTCTGTATAATTCGAGGGAAAAAATATCATAACGATTGATATGTCTAAGAAGTTAATTTTTCTAATTGGAGGGCTGGCCGCTTTTATGATATTGGTGAGATTTGACGATGGAAGGTTGGGATTAAATGACGTGGTGCAGACTTTGGAAATTGAAGTGGCGGAAGAGGAAGTCGTGTTGCTGGCTGAGAATTATTATAAGGTTACAGGTGAAGGAGTGGATATTGAGGCTGGGGAGGTGGAGACTTTTGTGATTTTGGCTAGGAATAGCACGATGATTGGGCGAGGGAATATTGTTAGTGCACAATGGGGATTTGAAACTGATTTTGGCAAAGTTGAGCCGGATTTTGATTTTATCAAAAATTTGGGTGTGAATAGTTCGGTAAGGGCTTTTTATGGGGAAACTGGACTTTTGGATTTTATGCCGACAATTGCGAGGGATTTTCCCGGAGCCAAGGTAGTGCCACTTTTGATTAAAGATTTGGCATCGGAAGAGGAATTGGATTTGTTGGTAGATAAATTAAAGGGCATGGGAAATATTCATATTTTGAAGTCCCCTACTCTAATCACGGCCAGTGATTTTCATAGAGAAATTCGGGGTGAAAACAATACTTCATATGTAATGAATTTCTTTTGGGATCGGCAAGAAAGTGAGGGGCTGAGTGTTTTGGCTTTTGGAGATATGATGTTGGGAAGGTATGTGAGAACTTTGATGGATCGCAATGGTATGGATTATATTTTTAGTGGTATGCCTGAGGGATTTTTTGAAGGACCAGATATAGTTCATGCCAATCTGGAAGGGCCGATTAATGGCAAAGGTCGCTCGGGCGGTACATCAATGGTTTTTTCTTTTAATGAGGATGTGGCTCCATTTTTGAAGAAATGGGGATTCAATCTAGTTTCTTTGGCCAACAACCATGCGCTTGATCAAGGATGGGAAGGGCGTGTGACGACTGTGTCAGCGTTGGAGGAGGCTGGGGTGGATTGGTGTGGGCATCCGACGGAGCCTGCAAGTGTGCAGTACGGGAGTGGCGGAGGATATAGTTATGCTTTTGTTTGTTTGCAGGATGAGACGAACAAATTAGATGACGAAGCTGCGAACGCGTTGATTGCCAGTATTGATGCTGATTTTGTTTTTGTGTCGATTCACTGGGGTTATGAATACAAACACAAGGCTAGTGATGCTGTGCAGGTTGAGAGGGCGCGGGCATTTGTGGATAGTGGGGCGGCATTTGTGATTGGGCATCATCCGCATGTGGTTCAGAATTTCGAGATTTATAAGGGAGCGCCTATTTTTTATTCTTTAGGAAATTTTGTTTTTGATCAATATTGGTCCCAGGAATCTCAGGAGGAATTGGCATTGGGAATTATTGGAGATGATGAAGGTTGGAGAATTTGGCTCTTTCCGATGAAAAGTGAGAGGTCGGTTTCTCGTTTGATGAATGCTGAGGAAAAATCTGAGTGGATCGAGAAGTTTATTGGCTATGGAGAATATTCTGCAGAAATGCAGGAGATGATTCGTAGTGAATTAATCTATGTAGATTAATATTTCTGTTGGGTTGCCTGATGGGACACATGATGAGTTCTATCATGCTCTTTTTGATCTTGATCAGCCCTGTAGTCCGATACTGTGCTCATAACGGAGCCTATACCTAGGACAACAACCATAACTATTAATCTGACATTTCTAGCTTTGTCGTTCCGATCTGCCATATCTAACATGCCCTCGATAAGAGCGACCTCATTTTCTGTAAATGGCTTTGATTCCATACTAAGTTTGTTAAAGGAGATTAAACTATCATTTCTTTGAGATTGCTGCAAATACTGTTAAAATCTTTCTAATCTCTCACTCCAATTCCATATGAAAATCCAATTTGCCGGTGCGGCAGGCGAGGTTACCGGTTCCAAACATTTGCTGACTTTTAATAATAAGAATATTCTGCTGGATTGCGGAATGTTTCATGGTCGTAGAAAAGAGACAGATATCAAAAATAGAGAATTTAAATTTGATCCGCTCAAGGTGGATGCGGTGATTCTTTCTCATGCACATATCGATCACAGTGGGAATCTGCCGGTTCTATATAAACAAGGCTACAGAGGACCGATTTATTGTACACATGCGACAAGAGATCTGTGTAATTACATGTTAAGAGACAGTGCATATATTCAAGAAAGAGAAATTGAATGGTTAAAGAAAAAGAAGAAGAAAATGGATATCAAGGAGCCTCTTTATACGACGGAAGATGTGGAGGGAGTTTTGAAACTTTTCCGTACAGTGGATTATGAACAAAGTTTTGTGGTGGAAGAAGGTATCGTGGCTTCGTTTTATGATGCAGGGCACATTCTTGGTTCAGCTTCAATTCATATGATTTTGCATGACAAGGAAAGTGGCAAAGATACTAGATTCTGCTTCACAGGCGATCTGGGGAGACGTGGATTACCTATTCTACGCGATCCGCAGACTGTGCCAGAGACAGATATTTTGATTACAGAGTGTACCTATGGCAATCGTCTGCATTCGGCAATTCAAACTGTAGAAGAAGATTTGAGAACTATTGTAAATGAAGTTGCTGCCAAGGGTGGACGATTGATAATTCCGGCATTTGCTTTGGAGCGAACTCAAGAAGTGGTTTATCACTTACATAAGCTTTATAAGGACGGCTCAATCCCAAAGATTCCGGTATATGTTGATAGTCCCCTAGCAGGAAATGTGACAGAGGTTTTTAGGACTCATATGGAATGTTATGACAAAGAAACTCAGGAAGAATTTGTGCAGCATGGCGACAACCCTTTTGGTTTCAGCGATTTGATTTACACACGTTCAGTGGATGAATCAAAAGCTTTGAATGAAAAATCTGGACCGATGATTATTATTGCGGCATCTGGAATGTGTGAACATGGGAGAATTTTGCATCATCTCAAAAATAATATTGAAGATCCAAAAAACGTGGTGCTGATTGTCGGATATCAAGCAGAACATTCACTGGGTAGAAAATTGGTGAGTGGGCACAAGTCCGTGAATATATTTGGTGAGGCTCATGCGGTAAAGGCTTCCGTCTACATCATGGATGCGTTTTCAGGGCATGCAGATCGATCAGATCTACTGGACTACATTACAGGTGTGAAAGGCATCAAAAAGATCTTCCTAGTTCATGGTGAACATACTCAGCTGGAAGCTTTTTCTGGAGCGCTACATGACAATCACTATCCGGATGTTTATATTCCGAAATATGGTGAAATTGTGGAGGTCGACATTTAGTTTTTGCGCTTAGAGAGAGCGATAATTGCGCCGAAAAGACCCAAACCAATGAAGACAATAATGATGCCTACTGTTTTGGAGTTTGTTTTGTTTGTAGTGTCAGTGAGAAGTGAATTTAGTAATGTGGAATCTTCATCTGAAATGGAGGTGGCGGGATTAGTGTCGATTGATCCTTCAATATAATCGATTATTTGTTTAGTGCCCTCGCGATAAGTTGAGCCGTCGATTAACAGTGGTACTGCCCCTTTTTTGTAGCTAAGTTCTTGAGATTTTTGGAGGTAGAGGGCTTTGTTGTTTGTATTGTGATAGATTTCGTAAATTGTGATCTCGTCATGAGGATTTAACTCCAAGTAGGCTTCAAGTTCTTGGCAATGAGGACATTCTTCTCCAACAAAAAGCATCATTTCTGCATTTGAAACACTTGTAAGAAGAATAAATGTGGATATTGTGAGTAGAAATTTTTTGAACATATTGAGATTTTAGCACAAAAAAAAGACCACATTAATGTGATCTTCGTGGCTTTTCTCCAGAGGGAGCTACACTAACGAGATGGCAATAAGCAATAAAAAAGAGAAAAAAATCAGAAATTTGATCCGAAGATCAAAAGTCCAAAAAAACTTCCTATTAAATACTGAGATCAAGCTAGCACAGCTCTCTTCAGAGAAATTTCCTTGTTTCTCTGGAAGGAGCCACACTCAACGAGATGGCAATACTCATAGTGTTGAATTCTGCTTATAGGATCCGAAGATCTTTCAAAACAGTTTCCAACAAAGTACTGAAATCAAGCCAAGTGCAGCTCTTCTCAGAGAAATCTTTGTCTGTGGTGTAAAGGGTCTTTTGTTTTTGTTTCTTTAACATGTATATAGTACTACATTTGAGCATGTGTGTCAATGGTTATTCACACTATTTTCCGTTGCTTTTGTCAATTCATGTGCGTAAACTCCGCGCAATGTACCTGAACCTGTGGAACGGAGATTTCTCCACCACGTCTGCCCGACCTTCTTATGTGCGGAAAATCATTTTTTCATCACCATCTGACCAACCCATTGCCTCAGCGATGGCAGTTTCGACGAATATTTGTGTTGCTGTGAGACCACCTTTCATCATGTAAAACTCGACGTCGCGAAGTCCATCGCGTCCTTGTTCGAATGGTTTGTATGCAAGTCCTCTGAATCCGACGAGCGCCCCAAGTGACGAAGTGATAGCAGACTCTTTGACTTCGCCAACAGGTCCTTTTGAGGCTTCACAAGCATAATTTGGACCACCGTTAATGGGAAAGGATCCAATTAATTCAAAAGCACCCTGGTAAATGTTGATTAGATTGTTGCGAGCTTTTTCAGTTAGGCCATTTACGTTTGCCATTACTAGTCTCGCTGAATCTGTGACACGGTCAGCTGGTATAGATTGTGGGAACCATTTTTCGACCATTATGTTGCGATCAGCATCGCTCATTGTGTTGCCGATGAGTGCGGAAAGTTCAGTGTAGTTTCTTGGACGAAATCCTGTTGTGTGCAAACAAAAATCCAAAATTGTTCCTATATTCTCAGATCCTATAAGAATAGGAAGCATCATATCGGTCCAAAATGGATTTTCTTTTGTTTTTAGATTATCTAGAGGCGGCATAAAGTCAGAAAGTACGTGAGTTGCGTTGAATAGTTCTGCAAATTGAGTAGCGATCAACGCACGAGCGACACTTATCCCCTTTCCTAAGCCTTT
>JAESSS010000011.1 GCA_016763975.1 Candidatus Altimarinota bacterium | reverse complement strand
TTCAGCAGTAAATTTGTAATTCACAATATCCGCAAAATGTTCCACCAACATATCTGTCACCAACATCGCAGTATCTGTCGGTCTCAAAGTCCTCGCCTCTTTTTCAATATATCCACGATTAATAAGCGTCGAAATCGTCGGCGCATAAGTAGACGGACGACCTATACCCTCGCTCTCCATCTTCTTCACCAATGACGCTTCTGTATAACGCGCCGGCGGTTTAGTAAAATGCTGATTAGGCGTAATTTTATCCAAATCCACGTCTTCACCTTCTGAAAGTTCCGGCAAAAACTTATCACCATCACCCGGACCTTCCTCCTGATCTTCCTCATCTTTGCCTTCCATATAAACTTCCATAAATCCGGCAAATTTCACAACCTGACCAGTCGCTCTGAACTGATAGCCAGTATCTCCAGCATTAATATCCGCTGCAGTCCTGTCCAAAACAGCCTGAGCCATCTGACAAGCCATTGTCCTCTTCCAAATCAATTCATAAAGCCTAGCCTGATCCTTTTCAAGAAACTTTTCAGCCTCTTCCGGCAACAAAGCCATGTTCACCGGCCTAATCGCTTCATGCGCCTCCTGCGCTCCCTTTTTGCCTTTGTATTTTCTTGGTTCATCAAGCGCATATTCCTTGCCATATTTTTCAGTAATCACTTTTTTGGCATCTTTCAAGGCCACATCACTCAAGTTAACCGAATCAGTTCTCATGTAAGTAATAATACCTGTCAGCCCATCTCCCATATCCTGACCTTCGTACAATCTCTGCGCGAGCATCATTGTTTTCTTTACTCCAAAATGCATTTTTCGAGACGCTTCCTGCTGCAATGTTGAAGTAATAAACGGTGCTGACGGAGTTTTTTTGATTTCCTTTTTCTCAATTTTTGAAACTGTATAATCCTTGCCATCAATAGCTTTTAAAATGCCATCAACCTGCTCTTTGCTCACCATTTTCAAGGGTTTACCCTCAAATTTCTTTAATTCAGCAGCAAAAGTTTCACCGCTTTTCTTTTTGAAATCCCCAATCACAGACCAATATTCCTCAGGAACAAAAGCTTCAATCGCTCTCTCCCTCTCCACCACAAGACGAACCGCCACACTCTGCACACGCCCGGCAGATAGGCCATAACGAACTTTTTTCCACAACAATGGAGAAAGTTCATAACCCACCAATCGATCCAAAACACGTCGAGCTTGCTGTGCATCTACCACATTCAAATTAAGTTCTCGTGGATTTGCCACGGCCTCTTCAATCGCTCCTTTTGTAATTTCATGAAAAACAATTCTCTTCACATCCATGCCCTTTTTCACTTTCAAAGCCTCCAAAAGATGCCATCCAATAGCCTCTCCTTCTCGATCTTCATCGGTAGCGATCCAAAGCGTTTCTGCCTTAGCCAACTCCTTCTTCAGCTCCGCGACCACCTTTTTCTTTTCGGCCGTCACCTCATAAGTCGGGGTGAAATCCCCTTCCACATCAATACCCATGTCCGATTTGGGCAGGTCTCTCACATGTCCCATCGACGCAAGCACTTTATAATCCTTCCCGAGAAAACGGGTGATTGTTTTGGCTTTTGCCGGAGACTCTACAATGACTAAGTTTTTGGACATATGAACACTATTTAAGTCGAAACCCCCTCAGAAAACAAGTAAAAAGGTGAATTCCCCCTCAAAGTAACATAATTTCGACATCATTTTCAAAACAAGACAAGGCATTTTGTCTAGCTACAGCCACTTTCACCTTGCTTTGACTTAAACGCGCCATATAATACCCAGTGTTCTACATATTAACCCTTAGCAATATGACTAAAGGAGATCTAGTAGCAGGTGCTGCACAGACAGCAGGAGTTACAAAAAAAGCGGCTGGTGAAGTTCTAGATGCAATTCTAGGATTAATCACTAAAAGTTTGAAGAAAGGTGAATCTGTGACAATCACAGGTTTCGGAACTTTCCGTGTTTCTAAGAGAGCTGCTCGTACTGGAGTAAATCCAAGAAACCCAGTTGAAAAGATCCAAATTCCTGCAATGACTCTTCCTGCTTTCAAAGCTGGTAAGTCTCTAAAGGATGCTGTTAGATAGTCAAAATTTGCTCTCGTAGCAATTTTTCAAAAGGGCTCTGTTAATTCAGGGCCTTTTCTTGATTTTATCCAAACTTAATTCTTCCAAAAAGCCCATCTCCTCAGCAGTCAAAAGGCTGCCAGACAATTCCCAACCTTCAATCCTCACCACCCCTGGCTCCCTCGCAATCGAAATCATATTCCAAGCTCCCCTACCACTCGGAAAACCCACAGAAACCCCCACCGTTCCACCATAATAGTGCACCCTATCCTCAATGTCAGATCTAACACCAATCTGCACATCCCCAATCTTTAAATCATAAGCTTCTCCCCTAAGACAACACAAAACCTCCGACCAAAAATCCATATCCTTCACATAAGCTTTATCAAATAAACCAGGCTCTTTCAAAGTTGCCGCCACCTTCCCCCAGCCATCTCTCACATCATCAAAAATTTCCCCAAAAACAACAGTGCCCAAATCCGCAACTGGTGGCTCCGCTTCGAAAAATAAGTCTCTAGCAACTTCCATAAAAAAAGTTAACAGGACGAAATTTTATCACAAGCCACCTAAACATTGAAATGCCCCTCAAAAACCTTTACATTAAGCCTCGTATGAAAAACGAACTACAACAACTAGAAAGCTCTGCACTCAAGGCACTGAAAGAAGTCAAAACTCTTGATGAGCTAAAAGACCTCGAAGTAAAATTTTTAGGAAGAAAAGGTGAACTAACCGGCATTCTCCGAGGCCTCAAAGACCTCTCCCCAGCTGAAAAACCTGAAATGGGAGCTCTTTCCAATACCGTAAAGAAAAAACTGGAAGCAGCTTTTGCCTCCAAACAACAAAAACTCGAAAACGACTCACTCGAACAACAACTTTCAGGCCAATTCTTCGACACAACAATCCCCGGCAAATCCAGACCTATCGGCCACATCCACCCTCTTTCACAAATCCAAGAAGAGGTGGAACGAATCTTTAGCCAAATGGGATTCTCCATCGCTGACGGCCCAGAAATTGAATCCGAATACTACAACTTCGAAGGACTAAACATCCCTGCCGACCATCCTGCCCGCGACATGCAAGACACCTTTTTTATCGAAGGCAAAGACCACAAAGACCACGGACGCATGGTTCTCCGCACTCACACCTCACCTGTACAGGTTCGTAGCATGGAAAAATACGGCGCACCACTACGATTAATCGTCCCTGGACGCGTTTTCCGCAACGAAGCGACTGATGCATCCCACGACCACACTTTTGATCAGGTAGAAGGAATTTTGATCGACGAAAACATCTCAATCGCTCATCTAAAAGGAGTAATGAAAGAATTCCTCACTCGCCTTTTTGGCAAAGAAGTAAACGTGCGTTTCCGCCCAGGATACTTCCCCTTTGTTGAACCGGGACTCGAACTAGATTTTTCTTGTCTAATCTGCGAAGGAAAAGGCTGCCGTGTTTGCAAAAAAACAGGCTGGGTAGAATTCATGGGATCTGGAATGATTCACGAAAATGTCCTAAAAGCAGGTGGCGTCGACCACAAAAAATATCAAGGTTGGGCTTTTGGCTTCGGCCTCACCCGCCTCGTCATGATGCGCTACGGCATCGACGACATCCGCCATCTAACTAACGGCGACCTTCGATTTAATCACCAATTTTAAATGTTAATTTCCCTGGACTGGCTCAAAGACTTCGTCGACTTGCCAGCAAATACAGATCCACAAGAACTCGGAACCCTTCTCACGCTCAAAACAGCTGAGGTGGAAAAGGTCGAATCCGAATCAGCACAATTCGACAACATGGTCGCCGGACTGGTCCTTTCAATTTCCAAACACCCCGACGCCGACAAACTCCAAGTTGCAAAAGTCTCCATTGGCAAAGAAACAAGCCAAATAGTTTGCGGTGGAGCCAATCTCAAAGAAGGAATGTACGTCGCCGTCACCAAACCAGGATCTTTTGTCAGATGGCATGGTGAAGGAGATCTCATCGAACTAAAAACCACAAAAGTACGCGGTGTAGAAAGTGAAGGAATGATTGCTGCCAGTTGTGAACTGGGCATCGACAATCCTGAAGAAGGAGAAGAAGACATCATGGATCTCTCCGCAATCAAACCGGAACCGGGAACTCCTCTCGCAGAAATTTTCCAAAAAAACGACACCATATTCGAATTCGACAACAAATCCCTCACTCACCGTCCAGATCTATGGGGACATCATGGAATTGCCCGTGAAGTTGCGGCACTAACTGGAGGAAAATTCAAAAAACTAGAACCAAAAGTAAAAATCCCTACAAAAGGCGAATCTCCAAAAGTAGAAATCAAAGACTTCAAACTTTGCCCACGTTACTGTGGATTAATCATCAACAACATCACCGTCGAAGAATCTCCTGACTGGCTCAAAAAGCGCCTAAAAGCAACAGGGCACGGCACTCACAGCAACATCGTCGACATCACAAACTATGTCATGCACGAACTCGGACAACCACTACACGCTTTTGATAAATCATATATCGAAGGTGGAATAATTGTACGAACAGCCACAGACAAAGAAAAAATCACTACTCTCGACAACAAAAAACGTGAACTTTCATCAGAAATGCTCGTCATCGCCGACCACAAAAAACCAGTAGCAATCGCCGGCGTAATGGGCGGAGAAAACAGCGAAATAAACGAAAAAACAACATCCATAATCATCGAATCCGCAAACTTCCACGCCTCCAACATTCGAAAAACAGCTACAAAACTCGGACTGCGAACTGACGCAGTTCAACGTTTCGAAAAATCACTAGATCCACTTCTAGCAGAACTAGCACTCCTAAGAGCCGCCGAACTAATCCTAAAAGTTTGTCCAAACGCTGAAATTGCCGGACCAATAACCGACGTCAAAAAATTCTCAGAAAAAACATTAGAAATCAGTTTTGATACAGAAAAAGCCGCCTCAAAAATCGGCGCAAAAATCAGCTCCGCTGAAATGAAAAAGTTCCTCGAAAGTCTAGAATTTGAAGTCAGCGGCACAGGCAAAACCCTAAAAGTAAAAGTGCCATCCTTCCGCGCAACCAAGGACGTTGCCATCGAAGACGACCTCGTAGAAGAAGTTGCCCGAATGTACGGCTACGACAATCTCGCACCGGAACTTCCACCACTTCCAATCAACCTTCCCCGCGAAAACACTGAACGTTTCAAAAAACACCGTGCCCGTGAACTCTTCTCATACGGCCTCGGCTTCGACGAAATTAAAGGATATTCATTCTACAGCAAAACCGACCTCGAAAACTGTCTAATGACAGAAGAGGCCCACCTCAAAGTATTGAACTTCCTCTCTGAAGACCAAACCCACATGCGCACACACATGACGCCGAGCATATTGAAAGCACTACAAGTAAACGTCAAAAACTTCCCTGAACTACGCATCTACGAAGTTGGTCGCACATATTTAGAGATTGGAGAATTCATGCCACTAGAAGAAAAAATAATCGCCGGCGCAGTAATGATCAAAGGCGAATCCGACGAACCTTTTTACGAAGTAAAAGGCGCTGTCGAAGCATTCCTCAGCAAATTCAAAATCAAAACAAAGTTCAGCCAAGGCACAGAAGCCCTACCCTATGCGCATCCTACAAAATCCGCATCTTTCCTAGCAAAAAACGGTGACAGCATCGCAAAAATCGCCATGCTCCATCCCACAGTTCAAAAAAACCACGACCTCAAAGGCCACTCAATCGCCTTCTTTGAAATCAATTTTACTGAAGCCCTAAAACTAGAAAATCCAGACTACAAATTTACAGCACTTCCAAAATTCCCAAGCATCCTCCTCGACATCTCAGTACTCGTAGATGAAAACATCGAAATCACAAAAATCGCCAACGCCATCAAACAAGCCAACACCAATCTAATCAAAAACGTCGAACTCTTCGACATCTACCAAGGTGAAGGAATCCCCGAAGGCAAAAAAGCCGTCGCCTTTAAAATCGAAACCCAAGCTCCCGACCGCACTCTCACCGATCCTGAAATGAACGAGATAAAAAACAAAATCTTCAAAAACCTCGAAGCTCTCGGCGGCAAAATCCGCGGAGCCTAAACTTCTTCAGCAGGAATCCTCACCACCATCACCACGTGTTGAAAATAATCCAAATGGCTCACCTTAAACCCAAGCGGCTCTTCTTTCACAAGCTCTCCTCCAAACTCTCCAGCAACATCCTTTATCAACTTCCTCCAATAATGGATGTTTTGCAACGCTTCTGGGTAATCCGTACCATCACACTGCATATATCCTCGTTGGATCTTACGCATTCTCCTATCGAAATAGGGAATATTCAAAACAATAAAACCGGGCCTTGAGCAATCCAACGTTCCAATCGCCTCCCGCAAAGCATTCTTATGCTCAGCTGGATCAATTTTATGCATAACATTAGACAGATTCACTGCATTATAACGCCGATCACCAACATCCTCTGAAAGACTTAACAAGTTCCCTTCCTCCACCTCCCTCGGAACATAGCCAATTTTCTTTCGCCCATAATCATATCTTCTCGCTAAAGAAGGTTTAGGTTCACTATCAAAAGCATCCACCATAACTTCCGTCCCCTCTTGCTTCCATTCATGGGCCATTCTGTCAGAACAATCCCCTGAACGTGCGCCTACATCAGCAATAAGAAAACCTCCCTCAAACTCTGCCCCCATCACTTCATCATAAATTTTCTTTAATTCCAAAGCCAAAACCTGTGCATGTATAAAACGAACCCTCCCCCACAGTGCAGTCAAACGTTTTGTAGGAGCCATCATTCCTAGACAGCGTTGTAGCGATTTAGCAAAACTATATATAAAACATAAAACCGTTAGATCTAAATCCTCTAATTCTTCCGATAAACTTAACTGATCAATAACCGCAGCAGTTCCCAAAAGTTTATAAGCACAGCCCAAGGCCAGGTTGAAATATTCTTGAAGATTAATAACCTTTTTCACCGGCTCATCCGCAGGAACTGAAACCAAATTACATTGCGCAATAAAATCCCCTTCTGCATCCACCAAAGCATGAAACCCTTTAATCCCTACCTCCTCGGCATTAGCAATATTACCCTCAATCAAAGACCAAAATTCATCCATTAAAAAACGTAACTTCTCCAAAGGGCTCATTTCCAACACCTCTCCTTCCATCAAAGGAAAAACAGGTGTTTCCACCGTCCTCCTACTCGGAACAGCTTGCTCTTCAACCCCTGCAGAATCTTCTGGTTTTTTTGAAATAACCATCATTAATAAAAATAAATTGACAAAGACGATAATTGGGGGAGAATAATAAAGTATAAGAAAAAAACTGTCAAACATATCCTAAACATCCGAATGTCAAAAAAAGCGCTAGAAACAGACGAAATATTCCGAGGCATTGCCCATCCTATCAACATTGCTCAAACAATGAACGAAGCATTGTGGATCGGTGACAAAAACCATAAAACCGTATACGTAAACCTTGTTTTCGAAAGACTGTCAGGATTCAGCCTCGCAGAATGCGTCGGCAAAGACTGTATTACATTTTTTAACGAAGAAGGTAAAAAAATAATCCAAGGTCAACACGGCACCCGAACAAAAGGCAAAGCTTCAGAATATGAAGCAACTATGATTTCAAAAACCGGCCGCAAGATCCCTCTATGGATTAGTGGCTCACCTACACAAGATGGCGGAACAATGGGAATTTTCACCAACCTAACTCGTCTCAAAGAACTTTCACAACAAGAAACTCTCTCACGCCAAATTATTAAAAATTCCAAGGAGGCCATCGTCGTACTCGACAAAAACCGCAAAATTAAACTATGGAACGCTGGTGCATCCAAAATTTTTGATTATGAAGA
>JAESSS010000010.1 GCA_016763975.1 Candidatus Altimarinota bacterium | reverse complement strand
TGTCTATTGGTTCGTTTATATACGATGTGGACCAGCTCGGATTAGAGCAAAGTAAAGCGAATGACTATCCTGCTGACATTTCTTATTCTACTTTGAACCCATGTGACTGGGTGCCAATGGCTAGAGATTTGATAAATAGATCTGTTAGGGGCGTGATATTTATTCTCCCTGAAAAGAAGCGAGAACAATTTATGACTAAAAGTACTTCGCCAGTTTTTTGAAGCTGAATAGGCGGCGGCCGGTGGCTTGGAATTCACGAAATTGATTGAGTGTGGGGAGGGTGTAACATTTGCACCTTCCTTTTTTGCAGACTGATTGGGATGTGCCTTTTTTGATTTTTCTGAGGGTTTTGTTGAGGAGTTTGAGGCCGACCTTGGAACTTTTGTGTAGGAGGTCTACGGCTGTGTCGGCCTTTTTTATTTTAAATCTTTTGATGCCGATTATTTCACCGTCGTCTAGTTTTTCAGTCATCCAGTGAATGGTGACGCCAGCGTGCTTTTCACGATTGAGCAGTTTCCAAAAATAAGGAAAAATTCCGCCGTATTTAGGGAGAATTCCCGGGTGAATGTTGATTGTGCCGATTTTGGGAATCTGGAGAAGGGGTTTCTCGATGATTTGTTCGAAATGATTGGAGATGAGCAGGTCTGGCTTTAGTTTTTTGATTATTTCAAGGGTGCTTTTGCTGTTAACAGAAAGTACGTCGTGATATGGGATGTTGTGGATTTTGGCTACTTCGTCAGCGTCTAGGATACGACGTTTTTTGGAGAAAACTCTTTTGAGATATGCTGCGATACTCAAACTGGCAAAAAGAACAAGAAATCTTAAACCAACAAGAATTCCAGAGATCAATAAAAGTCGCTTAGTGCGTTTTTTGATCTGAGGCCAACGTGTGGAACGATTGATAATTCCAACTATCTCGATATCTTTATTTTTTGGCAAATGTGTCAGAATGTAATTTGCCCCTAAATGACCTGAATATGTGAGTACGATAACTTTCATAAATAGTATTGTATATGAAAGTGCCGTGATTTAAAACTTTTGTGGCTTTTGCTCGATGAATGAGGTGATGCGTGGTCTTTCCGTGGGGATGAGTTGATTGTGATGTTCTCTGTGCAGGAGGGTTTGTCTGTACTCTTTTTGGCGGTTGATGCAGCGAAAGTGATATTTGACGTTTGGTACTGAATTAAGGGTTTTGATCATGGCTGAAGCGTTGAGGAATATTTTGATATCACCATAACCCAAAATATGAGGCATAATCCCCTGCTTGAGGCGTTCCACATTCTGGATTTGTCCCATATCAATTGAGTCGACGTTGTCTACAAAATATAAGGTCTTTTGGTGGTCGATAATACGCATATTTGTAATGATTCCGATCTTGAGAAAGTAGTTTAAGAGATTGAGAAATGTACGGTGAAAAAGCAATGTTATGGCAATGTAGATTGTCATAAAAGTGAGTTTCATTTCCACATCCCCCCTCATAATTCCTTGTATGTCCCCCATCTTGATCCAGGCTATTAGTGCCAATAATGTGAATGTAAGAAGATAAAAAATTTCTTTTACAATGCCAACCCAGTGATGTCGAAAAAAGCAGATGTATTTTTCATTTTTCTGCTGGCCTTTGAAATGTTTATCTAAATTATTTTCCATTAGAAGGTAATTACAAACCAAATTGTTAAGACAAAATGTAAAACGGTGAAGGAGATGTAGGTATAACTAACTTGTTCTTTGCTAATGACACCAAAGAGTTTTGTATACTTGGATTCGGGGAGATTGTATTTTCTATTATATATTTTTAGACGTGAAAGTGTGAGCCAACAAAATGTTAGGGAAGCAATAAGAACCAAGACCAGTAGTGTTGAAAAAAGAGACATAATTTTGAAAAGAATAGGAAAGCGCTAAAAAGCAACTCACATAATATTACCCTTATTGTGCTTTGTCAAATTGACTAGCGTTTTCTGCGGAATAGAAGGCCTGCCAAGGGGAATATTGCATAGATCAGCACTCCTGGACCAGTTCCGGCTGTACTACCTTCTGTGGCATTTTGCATAGCTACTGTGGCTGAGAATGCGTTGGGATCTACCTGTATAGTGGCTGTTGTAGTTGGGCTCAAGGTGTTTGAGTTGGCAAGAACCGGATAAACCACGTTGATGTCGCCTGTGACAATGTCAGTGATTTCATCGTTGATAGGGTTTTTGACGATTATTTTGTAGACGTATGTGCCATTTGGGACAATGTCACCATTACTTGTAGTTGAATCTGTACCGTTCCAGAAAACATGACGGTCGTCTGAGGAGTCGATGAGGTTATTGTCGATTAGGGTGAGTATTTTGGCACCTGCTGAATTTAGAATTTTTATTTCTACCTTGGCGTCTTCAGAAATTTTGTATGAAATTTTTGTCTCTTTGATCAATGGATTAAATCCGCTTGGAGTGGCAGAGTGTGATTTCACGCTGATAGAACTCTCTTCTTCTTGCCATTGACCGGCAAAACATACGAGAGACTTGTTGCTGCTCTTTTCTAGTTTGTTTGAATTTGTACATGCCAGCCAGACTTCCTTTTTACAGATTTCTGAATCTGCGTTACGAAGTTCGTTTTCGCTACAGGCAATTGTTGCAGTAGCGGTTTGTACAGTTTGATTTTCAGTAGTTTCGGCTGGAGTTTTTGTTTCTGTTGTTTCAGTAGTTGTAGTTATCACCTCCTCTTCTTCTGTTTTCTTTGCTATTTGTGGTGCAGATTCAGTTGTGAATGCGACTGTAATGTCTGAGCTGAGGGCTACTCCGTCCAATGTGATAATTCCTGCCGGAACTATCATTTCATATTTTGTAGCGTATTCTAATTGATTATGTGGAATGTAGATATTTGCTCCATCTACATTGATAGTAACTTTGTCAGTTTTTACATGATTCTCACTTGTTCCACCCTTTATGATGGAAATTTTATCAATTTTTCCAGTGACATAACTCAGTCCGCTTTCTTTTTTGAATTGAATGTAATAGTCGTTTTTGATTGATGCAGCAGTTGCGTTGTCTGTCGGAAAGGTGCTTTGCACTGTTGGAGAGACTTGAATCACTGAAGATGTGCCGACTATTGTGATAGTAAATTCGTAATCTTTTGATAGTGATACTCCGGCAACGGTTACTATGGCTTTTGGTATTGTGACTTTGTATTCGTTGGAAGCTAGGGTCTTGGTGTGTGGGATGGTTAATTCGGCAAGTTTGGAATCCCAGCTTATTTTGTTGCTATCTACCCAATTTTTGCCATTTCTATCTGTAATTTTCACTCTGCTGTTTACAGCTGAGTTGTAGGCTAATCCGGTAACTCTTTTGTATTTAATAATTGTTTTTTTGTCTGAATGTAAATTTTTTGTCTTTTCTATTGTTGGTACGATTCGATCTATCTTATTAGTTAGGGTTTCTTGAATTTCTTCTTCTATAGTTGTATCGATATATTTGAGGTCTTCTGCGACGACTAGGTCCTCCAAAGTAGGTCCAATTGGAGTTTGTTCAGTGGATCCGTTTAATCCTCCAAACAGGAAATCTTTGTTGACCAGAGATAAAGCTCCGGTTTTGAAAGGTATTAGTCTTATTTTTGAGTCCTT
>JAESSS010000009.1 GCA_016763975.1 Candidatus Altimarinota bacterium | reverse complement strand
TTTTCAAAAAGCCTTCCAAACATCTCCGTCACATCAGTACCTTTATTAGAGCGCGGAAAAACCCGCCTCACTTCTATCTTCAATGGAATCCCGCGCCCCTCAAACCAAGCATAAACCGCTTCGGGATCAAACTCATGCATCGCAAATCTCAACCACCTCCCACCTCGCGGATATTGTTTCATCAACACCGCAATCTCACTATTAGTAGTCGTGATATTACAGCGGCCGCCTCCAGAAATAATCACTTTGCGTCCCAAAATAGAATTCTTTTCCACCAAACAAACATCAGCGCCATGCTCAGACATTTGAGCGGCCGCCATCATTCCCGCCGCTCCTGCACCAACGATAAGTGTTTTCATAAATTATTTTTGCTCCCTTTTTTCCTTTCTTAGTCTACCAAAAAATGCTCTTCCATGACTCATTTGAAATTTATCAACAAGTCTATCAAAATCGCTGCTTGTGTTCCACACAGAATCACAACCTAATTCATATCTCTCAGAAGAACTTGAACCATCGGGATTCGCTGTAATTTCCACAGCTTCACATTTCTCTCCGTTACCGTCATCATTCATCTCAAGTACTCTTCTGACCTGTCCAGGCACATCTCCATTTCCTTCAGCTACGGAAATTCTGAGTTTTTTAGTCCTTGGCGCTTTTTTATCACCGGGAGAATTCCACCTTTCAACTGAAATGTTTGTTGACCTTGATCCCAAATAAGCATCTACCTCATTTCCATTACTCAGTAGCCGGCCAGTACGTCCAGCTTTCATATTTGTTTGAGAATAAAGTGGCAAATCACCAATTTCCTCAAAACCCTTTAGCCTCAATTTTTCTCCCCTAAGTTCACATTCCCTCCCTCTCTCTCGGACAGTCCACGGCCCCGCACTCCCCCGAAAGGCCACAGAGTTAAAATTGCCAGCATCAACCGATACCTCAGCACGGGCAGCCATACTCCTGCACCCCCCAATCACTTTGCGAACAGCACTTCCAACTTTAGACCGAATACCCTCAGCCTTAGCAATTTCAGTAGAGTGATCAACTTGTGGAACTTCAGTCCTTTTTTCTGGTAGAGCACAAGATGCCATCATCCCAGACAATAACGCCGCACTCAAAACATTTAATTTAGCCATTTTATAAATATTATTTAACAAGTCCGCACAATAGGCAGAAATACGGCTTTTGTCAAGCCTCCCACGCAACAAACATGCAATTCATAGTTTGACAAGTGAGTCATTTTGGTTTGCAATTCCCCAAGAAACCTGTAGCCTGCCTTGGAATTTTTAAAAACCCCACAATTTGCAATTACTACAGAAAGTCCAAGGGAACTTCGCCAAAAATAAGAAATACTTCAAAAACGACTTCCTAGCCGGAATTACAGTAGCACTCGCACTTATTCCTGAAGCAATCGCCTTCGCTTTTGTCGCTGGAGTTAGCCCAATAATCAGTCTGCAAACAGCAGTGGTTATTGGATTAGTTGCAGCCACCATCACAGGGCGACCCGGAATGATCTCTTCCTCCACCGCAGCAATCGCCATCGTATTGGCACCGCTAATCGCTCAATATGGCCTCGAATATCTATTCGCAACAGTAATCCTCATCGGAGCAATACAAATCCTCATGGGCCTATTAAAACTGGGCAAATACACCTCAATCATCCCACATCCAGTAGTTTTGGGATTTTTGAATGGTTTAGCCATCGTTATTTTCTTAGCCCAGTGGGCTCAGTTCAAAGTAGATGGAGTTTGGCTACCTACACCGGACATGCTGATCATGTTGGGATTCGTCGCACTCACTATGATAATTATCCAATTTTTCCCAAAAATAACCAAGGCCGTGCCTTCTAGCCTAGTAGCAATCGCGGCACTCACAACAATCTCAATTCTTTTATCAAAATTCGGAATCTACAATCTCATTACCGTACAAGATTTCGCTGGAATCGAGCTCAAAGGGGGACTGCCGAGCTTTTACATTCCTCAGATAGAATTCTCATGGGAAGTACTTCAAATCATCTTTCCTTACGCATTTATAGCCTCTCTCGTAGGTTTGACCGAGGCAACGCTGACATTGAGAGTTATTGATGAAATGACCGACACAAAGGGCCGTACCAACAAAGAATATTTTGCCCAAGGAATCGCCAATGTAGTGAATGGATTTTTCGGAGGAATGGGAGGCGACGCCATGATCGGACAGTCCATTGTTAATATCAAATCAGGCGGGCGAACCCGTTTTTCAGGAATCGTAGCAGCTGTATCGCTGATGATGTTTATTATGTTTGCTTCACCGCTAGTAAACGCTATTCCACTAGCCAGTCTAGTAGGTCTGATGTTTATGGTAGTGGTTTCTACTTTTAAATGGGAAAGCCTGAAGTATGGCAAAAATATCCCAATACAAGATTTCATCGTGATTATCGCTGTTTCATTAATCACAATTTTCCAAGACCTCGCCACAGAAGTTATTGTTGGTGTGATCCTTTCTACTTTGATGTTTGCTTGGGAAAAGGGCAAAAAGATGTACGTCAAAACCCAGATCGGCAAAGACAAATCCAAAATCTACAAAGTCAACGGAGTACTATTCTTCGGATCAGTACTCAATTTCAAAACTCTCTTTGAGGTAAAAACAGATCCCAAAAAAGTAATCCTCGACCTAAAATACGCCAAAGTAATGGATTACTCAGCACTAGAAGCCATCAACTCAATTGCCGAAAGATACAAAGCAGCAGGCAAAACATTCATCGTAACCCGTGCCGGAGAATCTTGTCGTAGACTGCTCAAAAACGCAGAAAAAATCACTTCAATTGTAATAGACGATCACTACGATCCAACAGATTAGTTCCATATAGAAAAGTGGACGTCGCCGGTAAAAGCAACGCCCTAAAGTGAACCACCGACAGTACAAATCACATCACACCTTTCCCCGCACTATTGCGGTTTGATCGCTATGACACGATCCAGCTTCCAAGAACACTGCTTGGAGCAGTCCTCGTCGCGTGCAGGCAACAAGGCGTTTCTTGCCATACGCTGGCTACCGACCTGCGTTAGCGTGCAGTACCTATCAACGACCCTGTCCAAAACGTGGACCCGGCCGACAACGGTTTTCGTTGCTTCGCCATTGCGGGCGTCGAGGCAGAACTTTTTCAATCCCTCCAGATTCGCGTGAGTTTCGTCTTCAAAGGTGGAATTCACCTTTAGAAAGACGTAGCCCCACTTGTGGGAGATTGTGGCCGTCTTGGCCCAAGAGTGACCGCCGGGAGGCGACACCCTGCTGCCAACGAAACCTGGCAGAAGTGCCCGCTCCGCGCTGGACAGGCCTTCAAGGTCGAAACCTTGCATGCCTTCGGGAAGGGCCGTAGCGCAACCGGAAAGCAGGAGAACTAGCAGAGCCAAAGTGATTTTCATGAAAACCTTCTTGTGTGTGATGCTGTTTGTCGATGATCGCCTTGCGGACGTAGGCAGCTCGAAAGCGCCTTAAGTCACAAAAGGACCCGCACCTTATACGACAATCACCTGACAGAGTCAAGATATAATGCAATTAGTTTTTCGATTCAAATTAAACCTTATGTGTCCTCGTCGCACTAGCCTGAGCAGTAGGCATAATCAACAAGTATTCAATATTTACATTTTCCGGCCTAGACAGAGCAAAAACAATCGTGTCCGCAATATCTTTGGCACTAAGCGGAGCATATCCTTTGTAAATTGAGTCTGCCACTTCACGATCCCCCTTGAACCTAACCATCGAAAACTCAGTTTCCACATTGCCAGGAGCAATATCAGTAACCCTCACTCCTGTTCCAATTAGATCAATACGCAAAGCTTTGCTAATCATTTTCACAAAAGCTTTACTCGCACAATAAACCGAGCCACCTTCATAAGCCTCGATTCCCGCAATCGAACTAATATTCACAATATGCCCTTTTGTCTTTTTAAGATGGGGGATTGCTAGCTGTGCCACGCGGGTAAAAGCCTTAATGTTGACGTTAATCATCTGATCGAAATCCTCCCACTTATAATCCTCAAACGGCGTTTTGCTCAGAGCCAGCCCCGCATTATTAATGAGCACATCGACATCACGATCAGCAATCCCTTTAAAAAAAGATTCAATCTCATAGATATTCACCAAATCCACAACGTGAACCAACACTTCAACGCCATATTCCTTAACAAGTGTACTTTTTAGACTTTCAAGTTTTTCCGCTCTTCGTGCCAACAGAATCAAATTCTTGCCCTTCTTCGCCAACTCCACAGCACAAGCCTCTCCAATACCCGAACTAGCCCCAGTAATCAAAGCAAAGCGTGTATTCGTCATATTAAAAAGTTAATTATAAGTTTATTCAAAACCCACATCACTCCTCGACTTCTTCAGTTTGCCGCGATGCGCTTTGTCCCTCAACATCTTCTCTTTTGCCTTCCTGGAACGCCGTTGTTTTTGTTTCCGAATTTTAAAAATCCTCTTCGCCCGATCAGAGTCTTTACCTTTTATTTGCTCCTCAATTTTTAGAATCAATATTTTATAAGCAGAAACCCGATTCCGACTCTGCTCTCGATGTTTCTGACATTTCACAATAGTACCAGTCGGCAAATGTTTCAGCACCACACAACTGGAAGTTTTATTCACCTTTTGCCCCCCTTTGCCACTGCCCACCACATAACTTTCCGTAATATCCTCAGCTTTAATTTTCAGCTCTTCAGCCTTGGCCACAAAAACCTCCGATAAGTTTTCCATAAAATTCACATTCCTATTATACCCACGCACCCCCACTTACTTCAAGACTGCTATATCTCTACTTGGAATCCCAAGGTCAAAATGTTATCTTCAAAACATGGAAACTTCCGATACCGAGAATAAGGGCTTTCAAATTAGTGTGAGGAGTTTATTGCTGACACTTTCTGCAATCCCGCTATTTTTCATATTAGCTTTTTCCCTATCTTTTATCAGTACAGAATACCGATCTCTCAATCATTTAAATGTCTTAATTCACTCTACCGACCTTTCCTATCAAATTAGTGAATATGTTCATGAAATGCAAAAAGAAAGGGGAGCGACTGGTGGATTTGTGGGCAGCAAGGGGGAGGAATTCCAGTCCATACTTTCTGATCAGCGAGAGGCTACAGACAAGGAACGCGATATTCTCAACAAAACTATAGAGCTTTATCCGATAGAGGAACTCAACGATGAATTGTTAAGAAATTACAACGACGCTTTTGCCGCTTACCAAAAGTTAGAAGATCACCGAGCAAAAGTCGATACACTAGATGTTTCAGATCAAGAATCTATTCAATTCTATACTGACCATAATGCGAAAATGTACAATTTTGTTTCGCTACTTACCACCCTTAGCGAGGACACCGAGCTGAATACAATCATGTCCGCCTACATTAATTTTGTTGAGGGCAAAGAAAAAGCAGGAGTAGAAAGAGCTCTCATGACCAACATTTTCGCTATCGGTCATTTCAGGGATGATGCCTTTGTTGATTTTAATTTTTTGGTTCATTCTCAAAAGACATATGATGAAATATTCCATCGATACGCCAATAGTGAGCAGCATGCATTATATGAACAAGTATCCTCGAGTGATGTATTTCTTGAGGTAGAAAGAATGAGGGAAGTAGCATTTAAAAATGGATTGCCCTCTAGCGGAAAATCAAACTCACTTGATGTTGATTCTGAATATTGGTTCAAAACAATTACTGCAAAAATTAATCTCCTTCACGATGTTGAGCTCGAGTTGGCATCAGATTTGTCAGACAGAGCACAAACTCTCCAAGAGGAAAAAGAAGGGGGACTGATGTTATCAATAATTGCTACGCTTATCGCAATATTCTCCATGATCGCTTTAAGTTTTGCTTTTGCACACTTACTTTCCAAGCCAATCATCGAGCTGACCAGTATGATCAATAAAATTTCCTTGGGAGGATTGGATTCGAGTCCAGGTAAAAGCAATATCAAGGAAATCAAAAGCCTAATTAATTCCATCAATAGAATCTTAGTAAGCCTAAAGCTGGCAATGCAACGCACTGGAATCGCTCAACAAGATGCCGGCATCGATAAACAGGACCAAACTCCTCCACTACCACCCAGCGTTTAGCTTTCAGTGGGAGCTTGCGGATCAGAAGGTGGCTCAACTGGCGGTACCGAAGCCGGACCCGCTGGAGCTTCAAACTTAATACCCGGAGCAGCTTCTTCAGCTTTTTTAGGTTCAGCTTTTTCAGTAGATTTTTCTGCCTTCATTTCCCCCGTCTGAACCATCGCCAATTTAAGGCTGGCAACAGTGCGGTCAAAAGCGCGTGCCAAATCGCCAATCTCATCTTTTGAATTTGCAATATTTTTATCAATAACTGAGTCCAATTTTCCACGAGAAATATCGTCCGAAACTTTTGTAAGATTTTGAATTGGGTTCGAAATAGACTTTGCCACAAATGTCGCAATAAACATTACAATAGTCAGCGATACCAAGCCAATAAACAACACTAATCTTTGCAGTTGTTGCAGATGACCAATCGGTTCACTTGTATCAATTTTCACAACTAATCCCCAGTCTTGAGAATCAATATATCTAGTCACCGCCATCACTTCCTGCCCTCTGTAATCAACGGCACTTTTAAGTAAGATTTCATTTTTTAGCAAAGCCTGAGTAATGGGTATATTAGTCTCCTCTTTAGGAATAATCGGTCTAGCATCACTATCATGCCCAAATCTACGATCTGTAACAAACACAGCATCACCATTTTCATCCCTAACGGCTATCAGCACATCAAATGTGTCAGTTAGACCTTTGACCTCACTAATCTTATCCAGGCTATCTGTCTTGGTCCTGATAATCAGAGATCCAATATTCTGTTCCTCAAATTGCAGCGGACCAGACAATAATAGAGAGGCCAAACCCTGATCATCAACCAGCAAATGCAATTCCGCTTCCGTCACCCCTTCAGCGATTGTTTCAAGATCTATTGAATCAAAATCCTCTGTCACCTTGCTCGAAAAAGCAATTCTCTCTCCACTTGGGGAAAATACAGCTATCTCGAGAAAATCAGGAATAGAGTCTTTGGCATCACCAATAATGTTAGTAATTCTATCAACATGTTTCTGAGCACCGGTTTTATTATAATCATAAATACTCTTTCGCAGCTGCGTCCTACTCGTCACCCCACTTAATCTCTCAAGATTCTGCCCAATAATCGAAACAACCTGGTCTTCCTTTAATTCAGCAACCAATTCCAGTTTACTAAGTGCCTCACTAGTAATGTTTTCCACGGCACTCAAATAAATAATCATGCCAATAAAGAGCATTGGCACCAGGGCAATAGATAGAAAAGTCGTCAATAATTTATTTTTAATACTCTTAGTGTTGGTTTTTCAGTAGGAATTTCTTCAGCCACGCTCTCAGCCACACTCTCAGTTGCATTTTCAGTTACACTTTCAGTTTTGCCAAGCAAGACCAATCCAATTCCAATCAGCAAAAACAAAATTGCGGTATGAACAGCCATTGCTGAACTCATGCCTTCAATCGCGTAATACAAAACTGGAATGCCCAGCATGTAACCCAAAAGCGCTAGCGCACCCATCGTTACCACAAGCCAGCCACTTATCGATGTATAAAGGTATATTCTTGGAGATTTAGTCATTACGGTTATGCCTGTTAGCGCAATCAGAATAAAGCTAAACATTGTTCCGATGGAAGGTTGACCCGGAGCTGCAGTTGCCACCGCACCTTGAGCCTCTTTTACAAATAGGTCTTCAATTCCTGTACTAATACCAAATAACACCGAGGCAAGTAGTGATATCATCAGTAGCAATATAATTAGCGATGAAATTGGTAGCAAAACCTCGCTAAAACCCGCTTCATCCCTAAAGCTCTTGTCCAATGAGTAAAGTATTACTCCTCCAAAAAAGAATGATAGGGCAGTACTAAACTTCATTGTCACCCATTGAGGGAGAATGCTCTTCAATGCCGCAATATCCAACACCCACCCGGTCATCACAGCTATTGAGGTGATTAATACAATTACTGCCAAGATTCTCACTAAGTATTTTTTCATTTTTTTGAATTAAATATTTTATCTAAACTATCCAAGATTTTCTCTACTTTTTCAGGTGACAACACACCTTTCTTTCCAAGTTTTTTCACTAAATCACTCATCCCTTCTGAGCTCAATCCATGCTCTTTTTCTTCATCAAACAATTGCTGTCCCATAGGCCCCATAAATTCAAGCATTAGGTTGTTTACACGCTTTTCCACAGACTCACTCACCTGACGAGCAGTACCCGAAAACACGCCTTCATAACCGGAAAAGGAATTACCAATACTCAAACCACTTTTAGCGAAATTCATGTTATAGAGTTTTTTATCATGCTCCGAACCCCTCATTTTCAGCACCAAAATAGCGTGTTTAAATTCCGCCTTAATCTCCACATATCTCAAGATAATAATCTGGTCGAATAAACTAGAAACATTGTTGTCAGAGGCTCTACTCGAACCTACAAGTTCATTTGTCGCAGCTGTAAATATACCGGTGATATTATTGGTCTTCAGCAGCGAGATAAGCTGTAATGACCAATCCTGTGCAATTTCTTTTGTATAAGAATTCTCAATCGCACTCATAGAATCCACAACAATAAGTTGAGGTTTAAAGGATTTTACCAGATCCCGAATTATAGCAAGATGTTCTTGCGGATAATGCTTCTCAGGCTGAGCAATAACCAATTTCAGCAGTCCCTCTTTTTCATATTTTTCAAGATCCCATCCAAATGATTCTGCATTACGAATTAACTGGTCTCTCGACTCTTCAAAAGAAATATAACTCGCTCTATATCCCTTTTGTAAGGCCGAAAACAAGGATTGCAGGGTAAACAAAGTTTTACCACTACCTGAAGGACCTGAGAGTAAAATTGATGAACCTGCAATAAAGCCTCCACCTATCATTTTATCAAAACCAGTGATTCCGGAAGGCATACGATTGCCACTAGTTGTAAAATCCAGAGTCTTCTTGATTGGTGTAAAAAATTTTAACCCGCTTTTCGAAATTCCATATGAAATAGGTTTAGCCAAAAAATTCACACCACGCTCTTTTTCACATTCAAGGTCCTCGGCAAATTATTCTCAGGATCACCATATTTCAAGCGAATAACTCCATCAGAAATAAACTCCTCAATCCCAAACACACTATCCTTTTCATCCTTAGCCTCACTAATAAGCATAATATTGGAATCACTCATCGATATCAATTTGCCAAAACGGAAAATAAAACTACGGATCATCGCCTCATCCTTCATCAGGTAGGCCACCGCCGTAATCGAATCCAATACCACCCGTTTTACATCCGATTTCACAAATAATTTAAACAAAGTATCAATCAGAAAATCCAAATCCTCATATGTGTATTCCGCCTTCATCAAGCCAATACCCTCCATTATCTGTCTCAGATCAACGAAGTGAATTCCCGGACGCGCAGCAATCTCAGTCTCAAAATTTTCAGCCGTCAAATCAGACGAAGCCATATAATTAACGTCATAAAAACTAGTTTTCTTTAAATTTCTCACAAGAGTAATTGTCGACTCAGTCATCGTAATATAAATCCCATTTTCCTTGAATTTAGAGTACCCGGCACAAAGCCACTGCATCGCCAAAGTCGTCTTGCCCGCTCCGGCATCACCACTCAATAAAATACTAGAACTGGCAGGCAAACCACCATCCAGAACAAAATCCAGTTCAGGAATACCGGTAGGTTTGACCCACTTTTCCGCCGAATCCTCCTTTTTGGCTGGAGCAGCCGCAGGAGCAGGAGTCGCGGGAGGAGCAGGAACAACGACAGGAACAGCTTTGTTCACTGCAGCACTAGCGTCCGTTTTTGCTGGTTCTGTAGCCATTTATTAAGTTACGCAATCTTAATATTATAGCAGAAAAAGCCCCATTTGGCAACTACCCAGCAACAAGAAAACCAATACAACAAGCCCAAAAAAACCTCCAGCCAAACCTTCCAATATACGCGTCAAAGCCTTGACTGATGCGCCAAATACAGTAAAATAGCCTCTTTAAATATTTTGATATGTTACCTGACAAAAGACTAGCAACATTAGAACCACCAGCACGAAGGGACTGGGATATAGTGACACTTCAAACTGCCGCAGGTCCAGATTATGTTGCAAAGAAAAAAGGGCACATTAGCGGTATAGTAGAAGCACAATATCGTCTTACAAATCGCAGTTTTAAAGATCTAGATACCTACATGTCTCATAAGCTATTGGCTTTATTAATCAAAAAAACAAATGAAAATCCAGGCAGGAAAATTGTAGTCCTAGATATTGGAGGAGGGATTTTGTCTCGGGCTACAAGAGAAATGCTTCAGCATCCACAGCTAAGAGGCAAAATTATCTGTAAAAACGTTGATCCGTTTGCACAAGAACCCGACCCCGCAGAATTAGAGAAAGAAGGTATAGAGCCCCAAGATTTAGAGGTAATAAACGCAGAATTTCTCAAAGTAGACCTTGATGAAGACAGTGCTGATATAGTTTGGTCTTACCAATTCTTAAACCATGCACCTCCAGAGATAATAGACCAAACAATAATGGAAGTAGCTAGAGTTTTAGCCCCAAATGGAGAAGCATATTTAAATGAGAACTGGAGATACACTTTCGACACAGCCAAGAATCCATGGATTATTACGCATCGCCTTCAGACACTGGATCAAAAGGCTGGC
>JAESSS010000008.1 GCA_016763975.1 Candidatus Altimarinota bacterium | reverse complement strand
GTCGCTGTAGTCGTATTTCGGGTTGAGTGGGTCCACTGTGGCGTCTGGTGAGTTTTGGCGTTCACCAGGAGTTGAGGCGAGTGGGCTTGGGGCGAAGTCAAATTCGTTTGGCATCTCGCCCATCATTGTGTCGCCTTCTGGGACCCGCTCTCTTCGGTTTTTATTTTTTCTTAATAGAGCTGCGAACCTTCTCTCTAATTCGAGTTTGACCAGTGGGTTTTCCTGGTTGTTTATGATGTTGATGATTCTTTGATCGTTGCTGAGGTTGCTTGAGAAATTGAGCAAGTCGCCTACTTTTTCATTTTGTTTTCCAAGGAGACCATCTAGGTATTCCTTGATGTATCCAATTTCACGAACTGCGTCTAGTTTTGATAGAGCAATATCAATTGGTTTTTTTCTAATGTAGTTAACTTGCGCAAATCCTCGAAGGAATCCATGTAATGAAATCTTGATATTTTTAGCGGAATCGTGTGGATTGGACAGTAACACTGAGTCAGTCTTAGCATCATATCCAACTACCGCATAAGCGTGTGAGTGATGGAATGTTTTTCCTTCAATAGAGAATGTGGCTGAGTCCCCTGCGGCTACCCAGGTCGTAGTCGCCGTTACTACATATTCTCCATTTTTGGAGATAAAGGCGTTTCTAATAAAATCAATTGCCTGTCTTTCAACTGCTGGTCCATTAGCCAGCCCACCAAATTGATATAGTTTTCTCTTTTGAGCGAATGGTCCGAGTAGGTCATGCAAAGCCCTGTGTGCGTGTCCACCTTCAACTGCATAATCACCCCTTGCATCAATATCCATTGCTCCCCTTCCAGCTCGTGATGCCTTTAGTTGGGCATAGGCAACTTCCAATATTTGATCACCTTTTGCTCCCTTCATTTTACCTGATTTGTGGCGACGCCACTGACGGAGATTTGCCTCAGTAACGATAATTGGTGTTGAACTTTCAGCACCCAGGAATCGTACTTCCCAACGACCTCTTCCAACCTTGCGGATAGTCTTGGCAAGCATGGTCTTCATTAATTGTGGATCGTTTTTCAACGCTTTAAGGGCAGCCAACATATAACAATTCCCAATCTGACCTTGCTCAAAATCTTCTTCGATATTTCCGTTGTAGAGTTCACCTATCATCTGAGCTACTCTTTGTTGTTCAATTTCGAAATTCTGGATAGTCTCTAATTGAGCTGTGATGATTTTGTATTTAAGTTGGAGAGCCTTGTTTGTACCAAAATCTCCAGATATTTCGATATCATTTAGTTCACCAACAAGTGATGCTGTGAATCTACGAGGTACTTGGTAGTCGTTGAGCATGATGTCAGCAATCAAGGCATCTGTCTCTCTGACTACAATATCAAGTCTGGCTATTTTTTCTGCTGTGTTGGAATCCATTCTGATTGGTCCTTGTGGATTCCATGATTTCAATTGATCTACAGTTGTAGTTTTTGCGCTTCCTATCCTTTCAGACCAAATCACTACTACTCCATTTTTTCCGATCTCTGATATTGTCCAGTCTGGGTCTAACTCGAGGTTTGTCCGCATAGCGTTGACCTGATCACCTACTCGGAAATCTGTGATCACAGGAGCAATTTCGGCCTCAACTTTAATTTTTGTTTTTGAATTAGCTACTTTTGTACCATTGGCGGAACCTTGATCAGTCATAACAATACGGCCGTCACCCAAATATTTGATGTGGGCATGTACTCTGGAAACCGCATCATCTTCGATCGGCGATCTCTCTTGTTTACGACCCAAAATCTGACTTTGCCCAGGTTTCAAAGTGAATGGCATGCTGCCTGTGGCAGTCATGACGTGCACTACGAGGTTGCCATCTTTGTCGATTGTCAGTGGAACTTCGTGATCGTTCAGGAAAACTGATTTACCTGTTTTATTTACTTTAAATCTGAAACTCTTTTTTGCTGTTAGCTTTCTGTCCAGTTTACCGTCCTTGTAACTTTCTCCCATTTCTGTTTCTGCAATTATTTCAGCGAATTCTTCTTTTTGATCTTCAGTAATTAGTTCAGACGAATTACTCCAAATCGCTTGGAAGATTGCGCCACCAAAGAAACTTGGGATAGCGAGAGTGCTGTCGACCGCGTGTTTGATGCGGGTGAGGACGGCGGCGGAGGCTGGGCCTATTTTGCCTTTGACGGAGGTGTAGAGCTCCAACATTGCTTTTGTAGAAGAAATTTTTAGTCTGCCGCCGCCGTCTGAAATGATTTTAAAGATAGCTGCGACTTTTTTACGTATTTCTGGTTTTGGAATTAAATCGAGGATTTTTTGTACGGATTCGTCGACCTGCGATTCAAAATTTTCCATTTTTGCTTCAATTCTGGCAGCAACGTTGTTGATGCCTGCTTGAATTTTGTTGAAAAGTTCTTTGGATGAAGCTTTTACTTTTGCACTGATGCTGTTCCATTGTTTTTGGATATCTGCAAATTTTGGAATGTCATCGATGAGCAATGCACCATTCATATAAATGGCAATCATAATAGATTTGGCCTTGCTCGCGATTATTGTATCTGTGATTGGTGCGAGTTCTTGGTCGATGGACTCTTCATTTTCTACTGGAAGAGGAGTTTCGGCCTCTGCAGTTTCGGCTTTGTACCCGGCAAATCTCATTATTGCGCTGATTCTTTCAGCCATAATCCTATAGAGATCTGGGGCTGCTTTTTGGATAGCACTCCTCACTGCTTCCCACCTTGCGAGTAGAGGTTTTAGAATTGCTGGATTATTCGCTATCAAATAACCTTCCATAATAAGTGCCGCTATAAGGGACTTGGCCTCTACAGCAACTGTATTTCTTGCTATGGAATTAGCCATATCCATCAGCATGATTTCATCCATACCAAGATTCAATGAGATGTAAGCCTTGAGTCCATTCCACTTTTCAGAAAGGGCCTTGTGTAGTGGTTCTGATTGAGTTTTTAGTTGATCTCCTATTTGGGCCCACAAGTCTTGAGCAGTTTTTAACCCTTTCGTGTCTTTGACGAGAGCAGGAATATTGTTCATTAAGGCGATAAGAGATAGGGTCTTTTTTTGCATCCACTTTGGCAACATTTTTACTTGGTCGTTAAGATTTCCACCTGCTTCTGCATGCTCTGTTACTATTCCACTGATACCATCTGGACCTGGAGTATCTGGACCTGGAGTATTGTCTGAATTTGTATCTGGAGTTGCGTCTGGGTTTAGAGTGATTCGAATACTATCCGTACCGTTTGACCACGTTAGTATTCCGTTCGATACTCCTGTCACTGAATATCCCATCGCTCCTAAAACTGTAGTCAATCTGTTGTATCCAGCCTGATTCGTGTAGGTGAAACTATTTGTTTCGCGATTAAATTCGAGTCCAGCTTGGCGAGCGATTGCCAAACCTTCATGATCTCCGAATAGTTGGCGAATTGACTCTGGTTGACTGTCCAAACCGAGGCGGTTAAAATCTATTTCAGCATCCATGTCTCTTGTTACATCGCTCGTTGGAGTAACGCGGATTTCGCCGTTGCCTGTATCCAACACAAGAGTGCCGTCTGCTTCAACTCTAATGACCCCATATCCCTCTGATTCAAAGAATGCAGTGAGCTCTGCTCGTGCGCCATTGCCATTGTTGCCATGTTCGTAATTTCCTGTGGCTGGATTGAAACGCAGTCCCATTGCCTTAGCAGCTTTGTGTCCTTTCGGAGTTGAAAGGAATTCGCGAAGTGCTGCAGGTTGAGCAGATTTTTGTACTTCAATTTTGAGACCATTAACTTCTATCATGCCATTCCCTTCAGAATCTATATTGGCAACCAGACCAGCTGGTGCGCCCTTTGATTCCAAAAAATCTTTAAGTGCATCGACGTCTCCATCATGTTGGAAAACCACCCCTGTTTCAGAAACTCTAGCGGTGATTCCTGGTGCTGCTACATAACTACCATTTGTTGCGATGAAGTTTGAACGAGCTCGTTTTGTACCTGATGGAAATGCCATAAAAATGAAACCAACGATTGGATGATCCATCACAATGGCACGACCAAGGGTTTCCATTCCTTCTTCCATTATTTCATCAAAAGCTTCTTCAGAAAATTCTTTGAAAAAATTCTTAGTTCGAGCAAGAAGATTTGTGGGAGGCTGTCCACGCTGCGCACCTCTGATCAAACGTTCTGAATATACTCTTACATATGAGGTGAAACGTTCTCCCCAGAATTTTGAATTTTGAGTTAGTGCTGCAGTAGCCTTTCCTAGTCCGATACCAAATGCTGTACCAGCTGCACCAGCTGCGAATTGCATTCCCACTGAAGTTCCCCACATTTTCACATTCTTTTCCCATGAGTCGATAGCATTGGCATTTCCTGTCATTGATAGTCCAGCTTGTTGCCCGATGAAAGCACCAGTACCTGTGACGAAAGATGTCACGGCTAACTTGGAGAAGAACCCTGTAGCCACATATGCGTTAGTTGCAATGCTCGCTTTAATTGCAACGCCAAGAGCGGCACCAAAAGTCACTGCTCCTAAAATTGCCACACCGGCAATAAGCACCGGTTTTTCCATGGTTTCCAGATAACCTATAAAGGTAACTGGATCTCCTTTCATTCTTATAATGGCATTGAAAATACTACCAGCAGCATCAGCATATTCTGGTGCATTCTTATAAAGAGCATTCATGCCTCCCCATGTAGCCTGCATAGCAAAATCAAATGGAGTGGCCTCATCATTTTCTCTGATATGAAAGTTGTTCATGAAATTGGCAGCTCCTAACTGTCTCATTTTATTTCGACGAGGATCGTGGAACATTTGTACAGCTTGTCGTCGCATTTGTGCGAGAAGTTTCACATGGATTCCCTCTCCATCTTTCTGAATGCTTTGTAATGTGCGTTTTGTTTGTTTGATGAATTCTTTTGTGTCGTTGATATAAGAAATAGCGATCCTTTTGTCTCTGTTAATCTGTGCTGAATTAGTCATCGCTGTTTTGCAGAGCTTGATAGTGCGTGGTTTGTAGATTTCTAATGTGTTTTTGTACAAATCTTGAGCTGGTAGAAGCGCAGCTGTGAGCTCTGGTGAGATTGGTAGACCCATTAACTGTGGCAACATGTTCGCTGTGTTGTCAGTCCTGAGGGTTTCATAGAACGCGCGTGCTCTGCTGTATGTTTGTGCTGGATGTGCTCCATTTGTGGATTGTTGTAGTTCTGAGAAACCAGTGATTACTTTGTCTAATCTCTCTTTGAGAATTCCTTTAAGAAGTTCTTTCTGGTCTTCTGGCAGTGTAACTTTTTCCATAGTTGCACTCTGGAAGGCATCCATTTCTTTCGTGGAATCTTCTTTTTCTTCTTTGGAAAGCTCATCCGCTACTGATTTGTATTCATTGAAATGATGACCGTCTTTTGACTGCATATACGCATCACGTTGTGCATGTCGAAGCTGTTTATTAATGTGGGCATGTACTTTTGGCCAAGCCACATTGTCTTTGATGCCAAAACTGATGCTGTCATCTTGCACTACAATCTCCGGTGCTTTATCTTTGTCAAATCCCCACCATCCTTCTACTGCTTTTTCTGTTTCACTTTTGACCCTTTTGCCAATTTTAAAGTTTTGAATTTTGAATGTTTCTGGCATCCCTGCTTTTGCAATGAGTTCAAGTCTTTCCTTTAGATCTAGATTTTTTGTTGTATCAAGTACTTTATCCCTAACTTTGAACACTCCAGAAATCATATCTACACGTGCCAACTGTGCCTGTCTCAACTGAATGAGATATTGGTGTTTTTTCACTTGAAATTTCGTAGACTTTCTGACGTGGTCAAAATCCTTGATAAGACCATCGATTTTCTGAGCATTTGTTTTTAATTTTTCATTAGCATATTTAATCTGTTCACGTGATTCTTCCACCACCAATTCTGCCTCTGCCCGTTCTTTGTTTTGTAATTCCGCGTGTTCAATGACTTTAAAAATAGTTTCTTCTCCGTTAGAAGGGTAACCGAGACAATACTGGCGCAGACCTCTCTTGATAGTCTCTTTGTGATCCTTTGTGAAACTTTTTGGATTTCTTTCATAAACAACATGCACCGTGTGCAGAGCAGTGAGCAATCCTGGCAGAGACGCTGGTTTTCCTTTTTCCTGGAATGATTGAATGTATTTGGCCTGGTCAAAAGTAATTCCCATCTTGCCAAGAATGCCTTTTATCTCGGTGAAGGTTTGTTTAAGTTCTTCTGGAGCTTCAATTGTTTCCTCAGGAGTGTTGCTGCCGATGAGAGCATCTATCAATTCCTTGCCGCCAGAAGCATTTCCGTTGGCAAATTCTGTGATCGCCATGCGTACTTTATTTACATCAAGTGGATCGGGATTAGCTTTGGCCAATGCGCGTACAGATTTAAGCATCGCTGTAAGATCTGATTTTTTGCCTTTGAAATTTTTGATACGCGCCCCAGCTTTTATGACTACACCGATACCGTTCAGGATTTCGGCTGCTTTTTGAAAAGAAGAACTAATATCTTCTATTTTTACTATCTCCTGGGGAGTTGTGATGGTGGCTGTGCCTGCTGGCTTCTTACCTTCGGCTGCTTTTTCCAAAGCCTTAGCCTCTACTGATTGTTTTTGACCTTTGTAGAGAGTTTCTCTGGCAAATTTTACGCTTATTCCAGATTTGAGCATCTTGGAAACTGCGTTGATAGTTTGCGGTCCCATTTCTCCATCCTGACGGATTTTGAGATGCTTTTGCAGTGTTTCGATTTGTGCTTTTGTCACTCCGATTTTTGCTAGATCGGCATTTATTTTTTCCCAATGTCCACTTTTTCTTCGGTATGTGACGAGATCAATGATTTTTTTAATAGCTTTTTCCTTCTTGAATATCGGCTCTATCATTTCATAAAGCTCTGCGACCTCTTTCTCTTTCTCAAACTGATCGAGTTCTTTTAGTGTCTGAGTATGGATTTTGACAAGCTTTGCAGCGGATTTTTCGTCTATTTTTCTAAAAGCGCTTTTTAAAGTTTTTTGCTTTTTTGTGAAGAACTTACCGAGGTTTTTGCGGATTTTGTCCTGGAATTTCTTGGATAATTTGGATTTCCCAATTCTTTCGTTGATCTTGGTGACTCGTTTTGTGACCTGAGATTCATCCACAATGTTTTTGTCAGCTTCAACTTTGGCTTTAGGTGCTTTTTGAATTTTTTGTTCATGTTTACTAAAAGCCGAAGATAAGCCGTCAGCAAAAAAGACTAGTCTTTTCTCTGCGAATTTTTGTTTTGGAAAATTCATAAGTCTTTTAATAGTTTGTCTGCCTTAGCTTTATCCAAGTCCTCTTCGGCGCATACTGCAGCCTTATGTTCGACTTTGTATTGACCTTCCATGTCCTTAATAAATGCTCTATTTAGCTTGGATTTGTCTTGGATTGTGCTTTTTTCTAGTGCTGCGCTTTGTTTTTTTTCTTTAAGTAAAATCTTCAGAAGTTGTGCTTCTTGTTCTTTGCCAAGTGTTCTGGCCATCTTTAAATATTGCTCTTTTTGAGATTTTTTGAGAGCGCCAGAATTCTTAATTAGATTTTTAAGCTCTGTGTTCATTTTTGTTTTTGTACTGCGAAATAATCCTATTATTATAGCACAAAAAGACCCTTTTTTGAAGGGCTATAAGCTGTTTTTGATGGTGTCCTCGGCAGGAATCGAACCTACATCTAAGGTTTAGGAAACCCCTATTCTATCCGTTGAACTACGAGGACTTATTGTTTTGTAAGAAGAAAATAGCAGTTGTTCTATCTGAGGACAAAGGGTTTTTGCTTTGGCGAGAAATTGACGTATAGGCCATAAGCCCTTATAGTTCCTTACTAATCAGGATTTTATGAGTGAAATTGGTAAAAAATCAGGAGAAACTGCTTTAGTTCCAGTAGGAATTTCTGATAATGATGTAAGAATTACTATTGATGAGCTCGGAAAGTTGATTCATTTGGCTTCTTTGCGGCAGTTAGAAAAAAGTGACGCAATTGCAACTGCAGAAGTAGAGGAGGCTGCGATGGTGAAGGTTACGCCTGAATTTTTTGATAATTTGGCTAGAACTTACGATTTGGATAGAGATATTTTCGCAAAACTGATTTTAGAGAAAAGTAATGTGCGTACACAATTATTGAGAGCTCTACATGACTTTTTTGGTGCTGAAACCTCCGATAGTGTCATTGCAGCAAAGTTTGCAACAATGTTCTTGGCTGAAGTGAAAAAAATTATCCATATGTTCCATCTACCGATTTCTACTATACCTTGGAAGGTAATGATAATGCAGGTTATAGCTGTGATATTAATAGAAGGGAGGTAAAGGTGTCAAAAGAAAGGCGAGGATGGCCGTGGAAGCGCAGAACAGTGAGAATAGAGACTAGGCCACCGTATGGTAACCCAACGACTTTGGCTACTATATTTGTGAAGGGAGATACCCGCACAATAGAAATAAATAATTCAAGTTTTTTCCTGAAAACAACTTCGATTTTGAAGATGTTACAAGAAAAAGCAGGACTTCATATGATAAGAAAATTCATCCTAAATGACGAAATTTTAGACTAGGATTGGTTCAAAAGTACATATTGTCTCTTGTCATCAGGCAGTTCTGATCGTGATTTGATAGTCAATTTGTCTGTAGCCTCGAGATTGACTGCGCCAAGTTCTTTTAGAAGTGTAGTTTGGTCATCTCCCATAGAAATTACGACACGTGGGTCGATGGCTTCTACGATTTCTACAGCCTTTTTTAGATCTAAATTACTTTCTTTGCCACCATCGATCATCAAAACATCTACATCTTCAATTTCTTTGACCATTTCTGTTGTAAGAGTGTGTCCGAGCTTACCTAGATGACAGAATTTGATCTTGCCGATAGCAAAATAAAAGATGTTTGTAGAATCACCTTCTCCACCTTCCTCACCTTCTTTTGAACGACTCTTTGTCCAAGCCTGGAAGCCAAGAATTGGCACTCCTTTGATCTCATATTCGCCCGGCCAATCAAAAGTACGCTCAGATCCTTCTACTTTTACTTTATTCTTTTCATCACTATTCATCACAAAATCTGCTTTTAAACCTTTTGCTTTGTCATGTGGGTTCAAAACTAGAGAAGTTTTTTTACCTTTGATTTTAAAGCAATCATCTCCGTGCCATGTAATATCCATAAAATGCTTAGTTAATTTGTGGGAGAATCATAGGGAAAAAGGCGGTTTTTGGCAAGTTGGAATCGCTAGAAACATTGTGCTAGTATGCGCTTGAAAAAATCTATTTACCCTTTGAGATATGTCCAAAATCACAAATGTTCATGCTAGAGAAGTTTTAGATTCTCGGGGCAATCCAACTGTTGAGGTTGAAGTGACAACAGAAAGTGGATTCGGCAGAGCGATAGTGCCTAGTGGTGCGTCGACCGGTGTTCATGAAGCTGTAGAATTGCGAGATGGGGACGAGTCTCGATATTTGGGAAAAGGAGTAGTCAAAGCTTGTGGAAATGTGGATGGTGAGCTTAAAGATGCGGTTTTGGGAATGGACTCCGAAGATCAAGAAGCAATTGATGCGAAAATGATTGAGTTGGATGGGACAGAAAACAAAGCTCGCTTGGGAGCGAATGCTATCTTAGGTGTTTCAATGGCTTGTGCCAGAACTTCAGCAAATGAAAAAGGTATTTT
>JAESSS010000103.1 GCA_016763975.1 Candidatus Altimarinota bacterium | reverse complement strand
TTCGTATTCCGGTTCACATGGTTGAGACTATTAATAAACTTACTCATGCGCAGAGGCGTTTGGTGCAAGAGCTTGGACGTGAACCACTTTTGGAGGAAATTGCAGCAGAGATGGATATGGAGGAGAAAAAAGTTCGTCATATTATGAAGATTTCTCAGGATATTGTTTCCTTGGAAGCGCCTGTAGGAACTGAGGAGGATTCAAAACTTGGGGATTTCATTGAAGATAGTGATGCTCTTTCACCAGCTGATGCAACTAATCGTCAGTTGATTAAAGAGAATATTCATGAAATGCTCCAGTATCTTTCTCCACGTGAAAGAAAGATCATTGAGATGCGTTTTGGGTTGAAGGACGGTGTTGGGCATACACTTGAAGAAGTGGGCCAAGAATTTCATGTTACGCGTGAACGTATTCGTCAAATTGAGGCGAAAGTTTTGCAAAAACTGAAGGAACATCCTACTTCTGTGAAAATTCGTCCAGTATAAATTTAATTTAAAATTACTATGGCTAAAAAAGATATTCTAAAAGATGCATTGCTAACTGATGATGGCCACAAGGCTACATTGTTGACGAAGGAAGGTCTTGTTAATTTGAAAGAGGAGTTGGATCACTTGAAACTTGTGAAGCGTAAGGAGGTTGCTGCAAGGATCAAAGAAGCGATTTCTTTTGGTGATCTTTCAGAGAATTCAGAATATGAAGAAGCAAAAAATGAACAAGCTTTTGTGGAGGGACGTATTTTGGAGCTTGAGGAGAAGGTGAAAAGTGCGAAGATTATTTCAGACAAACATACTACAAAATCTGTACAGTTAGGTTCTACTGTTCATTTAAAAAACCTTACTAAGAAACGTGACGAGCTTGAAATTTATACTATCGTTGGTTCAACAGAAGCTGATCCTTTTGATGGCAAAATCTCGAACGAATCTCCTGTCGGTTCTATGCTTCTTGAAAAGGCGAAGGGTGACAAAATAAAAGTTATTGTCCCTGCAGGAAATGTTGAGTATGAAATTATGAAATTGGTCTAATTTAACGACGCTTTTTGTGCGTAGTATAAGAGATTACTTTTTCTACGCTTTTTGGTTGAGCATTTTGTCTTTCTCTAGGATAAACCTTGAAGTAAAGTTTGCCGTATTTGTAGCCGTTGAATGCTATAAGTGCCAGGTTAAGGTAGATCCAAAATCTCATTGCGAAATAAGGGATGTTTTCGTAGCGAAATGCTATTAGAAGCACGAAGATTATTCCGAAAAGTACCATCCTTTTACCCGTTTTCTTGAAAAGTCTTTTGAATGCGAAATCGTGTTTCTTCTTTTTGTTGTATGCGTGGGAGAAAAGTAATCCACCAATAATTAACAATGCTGCAAAGATTGCTAATGGAAGGTAGAACTTAAAACTTTGTCCGGGTGCTGGGTTGAAAAGGTATGAGAGCATTATTTTGATTTGTTAGTTTTCTTTTTTGTGGGCCTATTATAGCGGAGGTAAAGAAATATGCCAGCTGAGATTGTGAGAACAAAAGAGAGGATTGTGTCCAGTCTTATGTTGAAGAAGTTTATGGCGTCTTCTCCTCTTACAAAGCTCTCAAGGAAGCGGAAAAGGCTGTATATGGTTATTCCGGAGATGCCGATTAAACCTTTTATTTCCATGTTGCGAATTTTCTGAAATTGTTTGGTTGTTATGAGTATTGCGGCAATTAATGTTGAATATAAAAATGCATAAATTTGGGTTGGGTGGATTGGTACAGCATATTTAATGGAAATACTTTCAAAATTCACACCCCATGGTAATGATGTTTCATGACCGTAGTTTATTCCCTGAAAAAATGCTCCGATATGTCCAATGCTCAATCCCACTATGATTGAGGGTACAATAGCATCTAACCACTTAAAGAAATCCTGATCCTTTTCTTTGCAGAGTAGGTAGAAGCTGATTAAAAAGGCGATGATTCCGCCCCATAGGTTTAGTTGATTGTCCCAAATCGAAAGTATTCTAAAGATTGGTGCGAGGCTTAGTTCGTAAAAATAAACTTTGTAGTTCAAAATTACTGCTGAAATTCTGGCACCAATTATGGACCAAATAAATAGTTTCCAAAAATTGTCACTGAGGAATTTTACTTTTAAATTGTGTTTGATGCTTAATTTTATCAGTGTGTAAGTCCCTGCAATAAAGGCTATGGCGAAAAAAATCCAAAAAGTGTGCAGGGAGAAAAATTTGGTTTTAAATAGTAGTGGTTGCATTTTTAAAAGTTAAGGAAGGCAATTATTGAACCGAAAATGAATATTCCAGGCAAAATTATATTTGCTAAAGCATTTTGGCGGAAAAAGTTTGTTTTTAATGCAGTGCTGGCGTGAAGTAGGAATAGGAAAATTAGAATGTATTTGAAAAGTTTACTGTCGTAGACTGCAAATCCTTTAGGGATTTCACTGAATCCGAAATCTTTTGTGCTGAGATAGAGAGATGCAAAGTAGTATGTTGTGTAAAATGCCAAGAGCCATCCTGACAGTGCGTTTATTTCTTCAGATGCTTTGAGGTAGAATCCTTCTTTTTTCTTTTCTTTTTCTGATGATTTGTGTTCTTTGATTCCTTTTTTTACTTGTTTTAAGTTTTGTACTGCGCTTTTTCTTTTTTCCCAAACTTCTTTGATAGAGTTTTTAACTTTCTCTTTGTATTCTGGTGTGGGTTCTTTGAAGTATAGTTTTACGAAGTCGAAAATTTGTTTATTGTAATTGGAGATTTTTTCTTTGATTACTTTGATTGTTGCTGGTGTTTTGAAAAAATTGCGAGTTTTTTCGGGGAAGTTTGTTAAAATTTCGGAATTAGTATTATTCTTTAATCTTTCTAATTTTCCGATTATGTCTCCTGAGAGTGTTTTTGGTTTGCTGCCAGTGTTGAGCTCCCTCATCAGTTCTTTTGTCTCCATTTTGAGGGAGATTTGTTTGTCTGTGTTCCCTTTTTCTTTTAGTGTTTTTTCTTGTGATTGGATGAATTCTAATAATTCTTCGGCGGTTTTTAATATGTAATCAGTATTTGTGGAGCTTTTTATGCGAAGTAGTTTGTTTATTTTTTTCTGGATTTCAGCATTTTGTTGTTTGTCGAAATCTTGTTCGTATTTTTGAATTATTTCATTTACTTTTTGTAGTAAATGTTCGACTTTGGTTTTTACGAATTGTTTTTCCTTTTGTTCGTCTATTTTTTGTTCTTTTTCTTTTTCAATTCTTTCGGATTCTTCTGATTGTAATGAGAGAGTGTCTTCTTTGTTTGCGCTGCCTTCTTTCCACAAAACATCAACTGAGAGATTGTATTCTCTTTGTAATCGTGTAAAAGCTTCTTTGCGATCTTTGGCTGGAATAGTTCCTGATATACTTTTCCCATTGTTGTCTTTTGCTTCGAAGGCAAATTTGGGAGAATTACTTTTTTTCAAAATTTCTGCACTTTCTTCAAGTGTTAATACTGAAAAGCCAAGATTGCTCAGCTCACTTTTGGCGATGTTTTGATCCGGTGCTTCGACGCTACCGCGAAGTTGTTTACCTTCTCTGTTTGCTACAGTGTATTTAAAAACAGGCATAGCTAGATTATAGTTGAGGCTTAGGCAAAAGTCACTAATTCTTGGCTGCAGCAATTAGTCCTTGGAAGAGCGGGTGTGGTTTATTTGGTCGAGATTTGAATTCTGGGTGGAATTGGCATCCGATCATGAAAGGGTGATCTTTTATTTCTGCTATTTCTACTAATTGAGTTTTTGGGTTAATGCCTGCGAATACCATGCCTTTGTCTTCGAGTTGTTTCTTGAATTTGTTATTGAATTCGAAGCGGTGTCGGTGTCTTTCGTTGATTATTGTTTTTTTGTAGAGTTTGTGAGTTTTTGTATTATTTTTTATCTTACATTCATATGAACCTAAGCGAAGTGTTCCGCCTTTGTCTTTGTTTTTTGATTGTCCAGGTAGGAAATGAATGATGTGGTTTTCTTTTCCGGCTTTGTCTTCTTCGTCGAATTCTTCTGAGGTTATTTTTTTATTTTCTAGTACGTGGCGAGCAAACTCAATTGTCATTATTTGCATTCCGAGACAAAGTCCGAGGTATGGCACTTTGTTTTCACGTGCATATTTGGCAGCGAGTATTTTCCCTTCTGTGCCTCGTACTCCAAATCCTCCAGGGACAAGGATTCCATCTGCGGCTTTTAGTTCTTTCCATGTTTCTTTGTCTTTTTTCTCAAGTTTTTCGGCTGATATCCAGTGTAGTTCGAGATCGCGTACTTCGTGGAGACAAGCGATTTTTAGTGATTCAATTACTGAAAGGTATGCATCGTCTAGTCCTGTGTATTTGCCAACAAGTGCAATTTTTGTAGTTTTCTTTTTTGCATTTATTTTTTTGGCTACTGCTTCCCATTCAGCTAGTTTTGGTTTTAGTTTTCCAAGTTTCAATTTGTCTCCAATTAGTTGTGCAATGCCGTATTTATGTAGATTTAGTGGAACTTCGTAAATAGATTTTACTGTTTGTGCCGGAATAACATATTTTTCTTCAACGTCGCAGAATAGTGCTATTTTCTTCAGGTGTTCCTTTCGAATTGGATGGTCTGCTCTGGCTAGAATCATGTCCGGTTGAATACCGATTGAGCGTAATTCTCTTACTGAAGCTTGAGTTGGTTTGGTTTTTAATTCTTTTGATGCTGCGAGGTATGGAAGTAGTGTGAGGTGAATAAAGAATGTGTTTTCGTGTCCAAGTTTGTTTCGTAGTTGGCGGATGGCTTCGAGGTAGGGTAGGCCTTCGATGTCGCCTACAGTTCCACCTATTTCAACCATCATTATGTCGCATTCCGATTTTTTTGCTGCAGCTGTGATTTTATTTTGAATTGCATTGGTGATGTGAGGAATAATTTGGATTGTTCCTCCGAGGTAGCCACCTTTGCGTTCCTTTTCTAAAACTTCGCTATAAATTTTGCCTGTAGTGACAGAAGATAGTTTGCTGAGGCTTGTATCGATGAATCTTTCGTAGTGTCCAAGGTCCAAATCTGTTTCTCCTCCATCGTCAGTGACAAAAACCTCTCCGTGTTGAAAAGGACTCATTGTTCCGGGGTCGACATTTAGATAGGGATCGAGCTTCTGAGTGAAGACTTTGAGCCCTGAGGCCTTTAGTAGTGCCCCTATTGATGCTGATGCGATGCCCTTACCTAATGAAGAACATACACCTCCCGTGACAAAGATATATTTACACAAATTTCTAAATATTAAAGTGCCCTTACCTGATTCAATTTAGTGCAAGAGGGGTGAAAGTGCAATGCTATTTGTAGCCAATTCTCTCTTTAGCTGCGTCGAGTGTAGCGGAAGCAACCAGTTTTGCTCTTGCTGAACCGTCGTTGAGTATTTCTGCTACAAAGTCTTTTTTCGGAAGTAGTTCGTTGTATTTTTCTCGGGCTTCTGCGAAGTAATCTAATAGTTTTGCTGATAGTGTTTTTTTGGCATCACCATAACCAAATCCGCCTTTGAGGTACTTTTCTTCTAGTTCTTTTGTCTCTTCTTTTGAGGCGATTAGTTTGTAGAGATTAAATACATTGCATGAGTTTGGATCTTTGGGATCTTCTAGTGGGATTGATGCTGTGACAATTCCCATTATTTGTTTGGTGAGAACTTTTTCTTCGGCGAATATGTCGATTGTGTTGCCGTAA
>JAESSS010000102.1 GCA_016763975.1 Candidatus Altimarinota bacterium | reverse complement strand
GTAGCTGAGAAGACCACAGCAGACGTTCGCGAAATCCGCCGTATCGTCTTCCAAATGCTCGGTATGGACCATCTAGTCCTTTTTATCGATGCGTGCTGCAACTATTTACAACCAGACGCAAGCTCGTCTACGTCACCAAAGTACGTGATTACCCCAAGGAAGAAGCGCACGGAAGCAATGAAAGTGGTACTTACGTCGATGATTGCGGCGAAAAAGAGTGCGTTCAACGAGGATAATATTCGCCGCTTACTTTGGTTTGCGCTCGAGTGTGGGCTTGACCTTGGGCCAACAACACGTCATCTGACGCCAAGGGAGTTCCGCAAACGGGGAATAAGTTCGTTTGATCTGCATGGCATGGACCTGCGAAAATATAATTATGGCACAGTGAGCACGATAGAAATGTTGACGCAGTTACGCATGTTGAGAACACATATTGACGGTGCCGTATGTCGTGCTGTATTGTCCTGTACAACGTTTAACGCATGTCTAATATTTGACGAGAGCAAGAACATAGTTCAGCCCCGAACGCGCTTGGATGTGCCTGATTCCGGGTCCGCAGTGTGGTTTGAGATACTAGACACGTTGTTTGACTATCACAAAAGTGCATCGCCAGCTTCTTCTTCGCTTGAGATAATGGCAAAATGTTTAAGTGTGATTAGATGTAATATACCTACGGTCACCAGGTTCGTTACCGCAAATGGGCGCGATGAGCAACGCCGTATGTTACCATACCTTCTCAGTAAGCCTGATCTGAATGACGGCAGTCTTATTCTCAATTTCTGTCATAGTTATATTGACGTTGACTACATCGTTGCGTGCGCAGAACTCTGCAAAGACCATCCAAACTGGCCTCAGACGTGTGTGAAGCTAATCAATCGGTTTGTTAGCCGCGGACGCAGTACCAGTAGTATTAACCGCTTACCTGGTGTGAACGTTGAATCTCAGGTAGACATCGCCGCTTACGTCACTGCAAATGTGAAATTAGAGGACGTACATGAGCTTGACAATAATTTGATACAGCTCGTTGTGAAATACAGTGCGTTTGACACTAAATCGAGCATTGACTGTGTGTTAAAACGGATGGAGGCGCCGACGCACACATATTGTACCAGCAAACTCGCAGTTGCATTTGCCTACCGATTGAGCTTAACACAGCTTGTTGCGGTGCGCATTGCCATACATAAACGTCATTTTAAGAGCGGCAAGTACTCCAAACACCATGATGCAATGATACATTATTTGATGCATAACGAAGACTCGTATGTCAAATGCAAACGTTTGCAGCAATGCAGTCTGTACATCAAATGTGAAACACTCGAACTTGAGCTTGACAACCGCATAATCGCAAGTGATAGCTGCTGCATTCCTGCTAATCAAGACGTAACCTATGACTATTTAGTCAGCAGCATTCGCAAATTATGTAAGATGAAACTGCAATTTGACTCGCTTATACTCTCAATTGCTCGCTGTTGTCCACGTATGCGCGCCGAGTATAGCACTGAAGCTTGACGATGAAGCTTGCAACGTTGCTTTTTTGAGTGAGTGACTGACGAACAATATACACATGTCTGCGGCGCTTGTCACAATTGCTCATGGCGAACCCGAATGGTGGACTGGCCCCGACAACACAGGTGTTCAACTGCTTGCGGGCAATGCGTTCGCCGCTGAGTTCGTAGCTGAGCAGACCACAGCAGACCTTGTCGAGATTCGCCGCATCGTCTTCCAAATGCTCGGTATGGACCATCTAGTCCTCTTTATCGATGCGTGTAGTAACTGTTTGCAGCCGCGCGTAGATGATCCCGAGAACTGTATTATCCTACCGATGGTGTACGTGGCGTATGTAGTGGTGAATGCGGAGTCTGTCAAAGCTAATATTCATCGCTTGCTTTGGTTTGCACTTGAGTGCGGGCTTGATCTTAGGCCGACTGCTCGCCACATAACACCAATTGAATTCGCTGAACAAGGTACAAATCCGTGTGGTATGAGTCTGCAAGGGCATGAGAGCTGTGATAAGCTGAATACAACAGACATGTTAGTGAAACTACGGTTACAACATCAGCATATTGACGACGACATATCTCATGCTGTGTTAGCTTGCACAACGGTTGTTACTAGTCCGATATTCGACGACGATAATAAGGTCATGCTTCACGATACGGTGCGGTTATGCACGAGTGATTCCGGTTCATCAGCGTGGCACGAGATACTGGACCTGTTGTTTATCTACCACAAGCGTGTTTCACCAGCCGCTTCGTCGCTGAGCATAATGAGTAAGTGTTTGCATGAGGTTACTGGCAAAACTATCGTCAACCAACTGGTTCAAGCAGACTGGGCTGATAAACATCGCCGTATACTGCCATACCTTCTCCGTAAGCCTGATTTGAGCAGCTGCTTCATGTTTAACTTCTCCCGCGGCTCTGACTCACTGTACCTCAATGAATGCGCCAAACTTTGTGTTGACCGCCCAGACTGGCCTCAAGCATGTGCGAAACTAATTAATTTGATCGCAAACCACACTAAACTCCTCCCCAAATTCCTCATCACTCGCGTTAACAACTTGCCAAGCATGAACGTCACATCTCAGGCTGACATCGCCGCTTACATCATCGCAAACGTGAAATTAGATAGCGTACGGGAGCTTAGCGGTCATCTAATGCAGGTTGTTGTGAGGTATGGCACGTTTAATACACCATTCAGTATCGACTGCGTGCTGGCATGGATGAACAACAAATATCAGTTTGCAATAAGCAAAGTTGCATGTATGTTTGCTCACCAGTTGTTTCTAACACGGCCTGTTGCTGAGCGCGCAGCCATATACGAGCGTTTGCTTAAGGTTAACCATCGCAGCCCCGAACATGGTGAAATCATCTATTATTTGATGCATGGCGAAGACGCATTTGGCACATACAAAGCAAAGCATCTGTGCAGCCTTCATCTTGTGTTTGACATGCTTGATAATGAGTGTAATGACAGTGCAATCGCGTATATCATTGACGCAAGTCTTGCTCGCGAGCAAATTCAAATGCCGTCTGACTGCATAGCTAATTGGATTCTTGGCTTGTATCAGCAAGAGCTTCGTTTTGACCTGCTGATGCGCTTGGTTAACCGCCACTATCGCCCGGGTATACCCGACCGCGCCACGACACTGTTGTTGGTGATGAAACTTGGAACAACGACTTGTTACTCTGTTGAACAACGCCATATACTCATCAACCGCATTCTGCAGTCATCTCCCATGTAATAACCGCAACGGAATAATGCTCTTTTTTAAGTAGTAGTGAATGAACAGTAACTTAACTTATATGTCTGCGGCGCTTGTGACACTTGCTCTTGGCGCGCCCGAATGGTGGACTGGCCCTGAGCAAACAGGCTCACAATTGCTTGAAAGTGGTGCGTTCGCCGAGCAATTCGTTGCCAAAGAGACCACAGCAGACCTTGTCGAGATCCGCCGCATCGTCTTCCAAATGCTCGGTATGGACCACCTGGTCCTCTTTATCGATGCGTGCTGTAACTATTTGAGAATAGACGTAGATGCGATGGTGTCAGAAGAAAGGTGCACAAAAGAGATGAAAGCAATGGTCAAAGCAATAAACGCAGTAATGAAAGCGAAAAAACAGCGTGCATTCGACGAGGATAATATCAGCCGCTTATTGTATTTTGCTCTCGAGTGTGGGCTTGAACTTGAGCCAGCGACCCGTCACATGACACTGCGTGGGTTCCGCAAACAAGAAATAGAGCACTTTGGCATATCAGACATTCATCTGCGGGGTTTCATGAGTCGTTCCACAATGACTGCGGTTGAAATGTTGACGAAGATGAGCATCCATTCCACAGAGATTAACGGCGCCGTAGCTCGTGCTGTATTAGCTTGTACAACGTTTAACGCGAGCACAATATTTGACAAGGACATGTTCGTAATACAATGGCGAACGCGCTTATATGCCAGTGATTCAGGCTCAGCAGTGTGGTTTGATGTATTAGACATGCTGTTTGTCTATCACCAGCGCGCATCGCCAGCATCTTCTTCGCTTGGCATATTGGCGAAATGTTTGCAGAAAATGGATGGCGTAACTATCATGAACCGGCTCGTTGAAGCAGACAGATGCGATGAACAGCGGCGCATGCTGCCATACCTTCTCGGCAAACCGGATCTAAGCGACGGTAGCATCATTGTCGAGTTTTATCAAGATGCAGCTGACATCAAGCACTTTGCCACGATGGCTGAACTCTGCAAGAACCACCCGGATTGGCCTCGAACGTGCGTGAAACTGGTCAACATGTTTGCAAACTGCCGATACCTCTACAGTGACGCCGACCGCATGCAATTTATCACTTACGTCAACCACATACCTGGCATGGATAATATGACACTAGCTGACATTGCCAATTACATCTCTGCAGATTTACAAATGAATGACGCATGTGAGATTGGCAAGAGATTGATGCAGACTGTTGTGAAATACGCGACGTTTGACACTGAATTGAGCCTCGACGTGGTCTTTGAGTGGATGTTAAACCATGATTCATATGTTCCATTTGTCTTTGCCGAGCGTTTGTATCTAACACATTCTGTTGCTGAGCGCGCAGCCATATACGAGCGTTTCGTGGTCATTGAACATTCAAGCTTCCCTGGTACTCGCCGTAGCGCGCTTATATATTATTTGATGCACGGCGAAGAGGCATTTAACACATACACACGCTCTACCGTTTGCAACATTCATCTTGTACTTGACATGCTTGCGATCAAGTGTGAAAGTGAGACAATCGCATATATCATCAGTGCAGCGTGCAAGCCGGGTGTGAGCAAACGTGATCATGTACCTGAGAACGTTCTCAAGTTGTGTAAGCGTGGTCTGCGCTTTGATTTGCTAATGCGCCTGGTTAAGCAACACTATCATACGTACACATACGAAGCAAGGACCGAGAAGTTGGTGGAACAGCTTGAAACGTCGACTTACTATGAACCTGATCAGCTGCAGTTACTCATCGCTTACATTCAGCAAGACTAGCTTTGAGTGGTTCTTTTTTATGTAAATTGAATGAATGCAGACTATAAACGACCGACTCCACATGGCTCAATCTACTTTTATCGAAGGCAATACGCGCGCGAACCCACTAGCAGACACGTTCCTGGCTGAGACAACTAGAGGTGACATGGTTGAATTTCGCCGCATCATCTTCCGAATGCTTGGTCTGAATCATCTGATCTTCTTCCTCGAGACTTGTGGTAACTCAATTCACGTAGTCATTCCGGAAGATGATTGCACAGCAATTACCCATACGATAACGGCAAAAAAGAGTGCGTTCAACGAGAGTAATGTCAGCCGTTTGTTGTGGTTTGCACTTGAGTGTGGGCTTGAACTCGAGCCAATGACCCAACACATGACGCCATTTGGGTTCTGCGAACAAGGAATAGAGCACTTTGGTTTGCCGCATATTGACATGCGGCAAAGTCTCCGGGGTTGTCCCACAATGACTACAGTCGAGATGCTGACGAAAATTCATAGGTATCGCAAACATTTTGATGGCGTCGTAACACGTGTCGTATTAGCTTCTACAACGTTTAACGCCGAGCCGATACTTGACGAGAGCAAGAACCTAATTCAACGTCCAACGCGCTTGTGTGCGAGTGATTCAGGCTCCGCAGTTTGGTTTGAGATACTTGACATGCTGTTTACCTACTATCAAAGCGCATCGCCAGCTGCATCTTCGCTTCACATAATAGCGATGTGTTTGCACTTCTCACTTAAAACACCCATGCATTTGCTTCGTGATGTGGATAAATGGGATAAACATCGCCGCATACTGCCATACCTCCTCAGTAAGCCTGATTTGAACGACGGTAGCATCATCTTCGAGTTCCTCCACAACACGGCTGACATTGATTATCTCATTGCCTGTGCGTCAGTTTGCAGAGATCACCCAAAATGGCCTCAAGCATGCGTGCAGTTGATTGACCGGTTTGCCGACTGTGATGACGACGCCGCTGATGTAGTCGCTAATGTCAGCCGCTTACCGGGCATGAAGCTTCGCTCGTTAACTGACATCGCCAATTTCGTCTCTGCAAACCGAGAGCATGGCGCGCACTTGCTCAGTAATAAATTGGTGCTAATCGTTGTGAAGCATGCCACGCACAATACGGAACAGATTATCGAATGTGTAATTGAATGGTTAGTTTATGACAACCCGGACGTTACACTCGTACTTGCTCATCGGTTGTTTCTGACGCAGACTGTTGCGCAGCGAGCCGCCATATACAAGCGTTTTCGTTCGACTCACAGAGACACGCCCTGCGGTGAAATCATCTATCATTTGATGCATGGCGAAGACGCATTTGGCACATACAGCCCGAATTACAATAGCCTTCGTCTTGTGCTTGTTATGCTTGAGCACGAGCTTGACGAGAGTGCAATTGTCCATGTTATCGGTGCAACACACATGCAAGACGTGAGTAGTGTCCTTGGTATGTCTTACTTGGTTCTCGCGCTTGCACGACATAAACTGCGTTTTGATTTGCTACTGCACTTGGTTGACCGTCACTATCACGTACATATGCCCAACCGGAGAGCCACTATCCTCTTGTCAGAATTGATCAAACGGTCACCTTTCTATGAGCCCGATCAACTGCAGACACTCATTGCGTGCATTCGGCAAGATACATGACGCAAACTGTCTTCAACGGTGTGTGTGAGCGCTCTTTTTTATGTCATCCGCGAAATTGTGACGCGCTTTGTCAATGCTCGTATGGTCTTTGGTCGGTTACTTAGGTCGTTGAAATCAGAGCTGACGTGTTCGCAAGAGTGAATGAACGGACTGTGCTTTGTGTCTTGTGTTTTTGTGCTGGGCTTAATGTGTCT
>JAESSS010000101.1 GCA_016763975.1 Candidatus Altimarinota bacterium | reverse complement strand
ACTACTTTTACATCAGGAAATTCCTGCAAAATAGCCAAAGTATCCTCATCCGCCTCACGATTATGTACAACAACCGGAACTTCTAACTCAGAAGCCAAGTCCAACTGCATACGAAAAGCCTTTTTTTGATCTTCAGGCGGTACTTCACACTTCGCGTAATCCAAGCCACATTCACCAATCGCCACCACTTTCTCATTATCAGCAATCCATTCTCCAAATTTAGCTAACATCTCACCATTAATACTCGCAGATTCATAAGGATGCAAACCAACAGTCGCATACAACTCCTCATGGGCATCGGCCATCGCCACCGCTTGTTTGGCACCTTTTAGATCGCAGGCAATATTAATAATCTTGCCCACACCCGCAACACGTGCACGTTCCAAAACTCCTTCAATATCATCAGAAAATTCTTCAAACATCAGATGAGCGTGTGTATCTATAATCATAAAATTGAGTTCAAAAACTTGACAGACAAATGCTATCACAGTAGGGTTGAGGCAACAACTAAATGGTTTCATGACTACAGAAAGCCAAAATCAAGCAATCAATTCACAGAGCAACTCCTATGCTTGGGCTTTCTTTTATAGCTTTTTTGGCTAATTGTTGAGACCTTCGCTTTCCTTCTAAAGCTCAAAGTCTCGACAAGAGACAAAGAGCTTATTTTCATATATTATAACCCAAAACATCATGAAAATCAGAAGCGTACAACCAGCTATCATCGACTTCCCGGAACAGATTTTTGCCTATCAAAACAACTAAACCTTTTCCCACTAACCAATCAAACATGATTATTGTATTAAAAGCCGGCGCACCACAAAACCAAGCCGCCGAAATTATAAAAGAATTAGAAGCCAAAAATCTCACACCAATGCCAATGTACGGTGTTGAACGCACTGTCATCGCCGTAATTGGTGAAGAAAGAGATATCGACGTCAACCACCTCGAGTCTTTGCCAGGTGTTGAAAAAGTAATGCGCGTCGTAAAACCGTACAAACTTGTCAGTCGCGAAGTAAAACCGGAATCAACCGTCATCGATGTAAACGGAGTAAAAATCGGTAGCGATCATCTCTGCATGATGGCCGGACCATGTTCTGTAGAATCAGCTGAACAAATGGAAGCAGCTGCCAAACCTCTAGCAGCACTAGGAGTAAAGATCCTACGAGGCGGAGCATTCAAACCACGAACAGGACCATACTCTTTTCAAGGTCTCGGCAAGGAAGGATTAGATATCCTCAGAGAAACTGCAGACCGCCATGGAATGGCCACAATCACAGAGGTTCTCGACGTACGTCACCTCGACATGATTTGCCAAAAATCCGACATGCTCCAAGTAGGCGCACGAAACATGCAGAACTTTGAATTATTGAAAGAAATCGGTCTTACCAAAAAACCGGTAATGCTAAAACGTGGAATGAACGCCACAATCGAAGAATTTCTCCTCGCAGCCGAATACATCCTTTCAAAAGGAAATCCAAATGTAATTCTCTGTGAACGCGGAATCAGAACATTCGAAAAAGGCACTCGCAACACTCTCGCACTCGCAACCGTACCGCAAGTAAAAGAGCTGAGCCATTTACCAATAATCGTCGACCCAACTCACGGAACTGGTAAGAAAAACCTTATCCTTCCGATGTCCAAAGCCGCTATTGCCTGTGGTGCCGACGGATTGATGATCGAAGTTCACCCAAATCCATCTGAAGCACTTTCGGATGCACAACAACAATTCACACCGGAAGAATTCAAAAATGTTTACAAAGAATTAGACCCAATTGCCAAAGCCGTTAACCGCAGCTTCTAATGCCAACAATCTCATTAAAACTGAAACACAGCCCCTACAAAGTCTTTATCAAAAAAGGCATCGCTAACGAAATCCCCAAACATCTAAAATGGGGACAAAAATATGCTGTCATAACCGACAACAAGGTTAGCGCACTATATGGAAAAGCATTTGTCAGGTTTTTGAGAAAAAATGGAATAGAAGCAGAACTTTTTAGCTTTGCTCAGGGAGAAAAATCCAAAATTCTTCCAACTATAGAAAAAATTGCCAATCAAATGGTAGAAAAAAACTTCGACCGCAAAGACGCCATTATCGCCCTCGGTGGTGGCGTCGTCGGAGATTTAGCAGGATTCCTCGCCTCAATGTACATGCGCGGAATTCCATACATCCAAATCCCAACCACCCTCCTCGCCATGGTCGATTCAAGCATCGGCGGCAAAACAGGAGTAGACATGAAAACAGGCAAAAACCTTCTCGGCCGCATCGAACAACCAAAAGCAGTCTTTATCGACAGCACATACCTCAAAACATTAGCCAAAAAACAAATCCGCAACGGCCTCGCCGAAGTAATAAAATACGGAGTTATTCGAGACCCAAAACTTTTCAGCTTCATCGAAAACAATTCAGAAGAAATTTTTAACTTAGAAGAAAAAGCCATCAACAAAATCATCACTGACTCGGTCAAAATCAAAGCAAAAGTCGTAGAAAAAGATGAACATGAAGCAGGATTGAGAATGATTCTCAACTACGGTCACACTTACGGCCACGCCATCGAAAAAATGTCCGGATACAAACTCCTACACGGCTACGCCATCAGTATCGGAATGGTAATCGCCAACAAAATCGCAGTTAAGAAAGGAATGCTCAAAAAAGAAGATTCAGATAGAATCAAAGCCCTACTGACAAAAGTCGAACTACCTATCGTCACAATCAAAAAACCAAGCAACAAAGATCTAATGAGCGACAAAAAACGCCAAGGTCAATACATCAACCTAATTCTCCCTACAAAAATCGGGAAAGTAAAAATAGTCCAAGAAAAATGCCAATAGAAATCACTATCCCAGGTTCAAAAAGCATTAGTAATAGAGCACTATTGTTAAACGCACTCACCGGAAACAAAACAACTCTACACAACATCGCACCCTGCGATGACAGCGACTATATGATCGCCGGTTTGGAAGAACTACAAAAGCCAGAACCCAAGCTCTACACCGGCAACGCTGGCACAAGCACACGTTTTCTCACTGCATATAGCACTCTTCTCGAAAAAGAAATTCAAATCGACGGAGACGAACGAATGAGAGAACGTCCAATTTTAGCACTAACAGAAGCCCTAAACTCACTAGGAGCAAATGTAGAAAGTCCCAACGGCTGTCCCCCACTGACAATCCATGCACAAAAATTAAAAGGTGGAGAAATTTCCATCCCGGGAGACATCAGCAGCCAATACCTTTCCGCACTACTAATGACCCTCCCCTTCACCGCACAAACAAGCATCATAAACATCGAAGGAGAACTTTGTTCCAAACCTTACATCGAAATAACTTTGAGCCTCTTAAAAGACTACGGAATCACAATCCAAAACAAGAACTTCCAACAATTCACAATTGAAGCCCAACAAGCCACTCCCCCATTAGAATTCACCGTAGAAGGTGACGCATCCTCCGCATCATACATCGGAGCCTATTCCGCACTCCACCCTGAAAAAGAAGTAAAACTAACAAACATTCATAAAAACTCAATCCAAGGAGACATAAAATTTCTGGAATACTTAGAAAAAATGGGCTGCCAAATTGCAGAAACAATCAAAGGTCCACAAAAATTACAATCACTCGGAACAGTCGACATGAATTCCACTCCCGACCTCGTAATGACTTTCGCAGTACTGGCACTTTTCGCCTCAAATCCAACAACAATCACAAATGTTTCCAACCTCCGCATCAAAGAAACCGACCGACTTCAAGCACTTGAAAACGAACTGAAAAAACTTGGCGCAAAAGTCAGCACAACAAATGATTCCATCACAATTCACCCATTAACAGAATTCCCAAAAGAAGAAATTCAAATCGCAACTTACAACGATCACAGAATGGCTATGTCATTTGCCATACTTAATGATATTCTCCCTATAAAAATAATAGATCCCACATGCGTCTCCAAAAGCTACACAAGCTTCTGGCAAGACCTCAATAAATTACAATCATGAATCTCGTACTAATAGGACTACGCGGCAGCGGCAAAAGCAAATTAGGTAAAATGCTCGCAAAAAAACTACACCTCAACTTCATTGATATTGATCACGAAATTGAGGAATTATGCGAACAAAAAATCCCTCTCATCATAGGCGAACATGGATGGCCATACTTCCGTAAAAAAGAAAAAGAAGTAGTTGAAGAAGTTTCAAAACTAAACCACAACGTAATTGCTACGGGTGGAGGAAGCATTATTGATCCCGAAAATGCAAAAAATCTAAGAAGAAATTCCAAAACAGTTTACCTCCACATATCCGCAGAAAAAGCGACGAAACGTATTAAAAATTCTACGAATCGTCCAGCTCTAACTCACAACATTTCCAAATTAAAAGAAATGCAACAACTCTACGAAGAGCGGCACCACATCTACGAAGAAAACGCCGACATTATCTTTAAAAGAACTGACGACCTCGAAGAAGACAGCGAGAAAATCATCGACATGCTGTCGAATAACAGCTAAGATAAGCCAGCTATGAACATACACACACTAAGAAATCTAGTTGGCAAAACTGAACTAAAAAAGCAACTTGCTGAAGAAAACTTCAAACGCATTACACTTTCTTTTTATCGTTATACAAAAATCGATAAACCAGAAGAGTTTCGTAATGAATTATTTCAAAAATGGCAAAAACTAAATATCTTTGGACGAATATATATTGCCACAGAAGGTATCAATGCCCAACTTAGCGTGCCTGAAACAAATTTAGACAAATTCAAAGAACAGTTAGAAGAGGACTTTCCTCAAATGCCATTAAAAATTGCTGTCGAAGATGACGGCAAATCTTTCTATAAACTCTGTATTAAGACAAAAGAAAAAATCGTCGCAGATGGACTCGATGACAAAACTTTTGATTCAAGCAATGTCGGCAAACACTTAACAGCAGAAGAATTCAACCAAGAAATTGATAAAGGAGCAATCGTTGTAGATATGCGAAATCACTACGAAAGTGAAATCGGTCACTTCCAAAATGCAATCTGCCCAGACGCAGACACCTTTCGCGAAGAATTGCCGATGGTCAAAAAAGAACTCGATGAAAAAAAGCATAAAAAAATCCTATTATATTGCACCGGCGGAATTCGTTGTGAAAAAGCCAGTGCTTACCTAAAACACCACGGATTCAAAGATGTGAATCAATTACACGGAGGAATCATAGACTATGCCCGCCAAATAAAAGCACAAAAAATCACTTCCAAATTCAAAGGTAAAAATTTCGTATTCGACGAGAGAATTGCAGAAAAAATATCCGACGAAATAATCTCGAAATGCCATCAATGTGGAAATGATTGCGACACACACACCAACTGCGCCAACGCAGACTGTCACCTCCTATTCATTCAATGCGAAGACTGCGCAGAAAAACTAAGCGCATGTTGCACTAAGAAATGCCAAGAAATATCAACTCTCAGCCCAGAAGAACAAAAAACCCTCCGCAGCGGTCAGAACAAAAAAGATTGTCTTTCAGTATACAAAAGCCGTTTACGACCAAAACTCAGCGAAATTTCAAACATTTCATAAAGCTTCCTGAGTTATAACCTCGCCCATAAACAATATACCTGCATTTTACCTCCTCCCACCTTTTTTTAATGCTCCCGAAACAGCACTACCAATTATTTGACGAACCTTATCACTATATCCAGCAAAACCCCGATCACAATCTGCTGGAAGACACCTTGAAACAGGCTCAAAATTATGCAATTTTGGATAACCAGTAGCATGATCTACAACAAAAGGTGGAATCACAGTACATCCTCCCTTAGAAGCAAATCCAGGAAACCTAGGAGTGAAATTAGGTTGACGCAGCAAAGTATATTTTGCATTAAGATCAACTGTATCCTTATCAACATAAAGTAAATCACTGCCCTTGTCATCAAACCAACCTGGCTGATCATCTTCAGGCAAAGGAGAAGGACCACCCACACCAAAAACTTCTATTTCTCCATTACCATTCATATAAGCCTTTCTCCCTACACATTCACCTAACAATTGTGAATCGCTAGAAGCCTGCCTCAAACGGCATTGCACCAATCTTATGTCACTATCATCACCACCATCAAGAGCAAGTATTTCGCTTTCAGTAGCATCAGGATCTAATCCAAAAACCTTCTCAAATAAATCAGAACCAGTATCTTTACTAAAAACAATATCCTCTTCCAAAACGACTTCTCCCTCCTCAAACATAGCCCGAAGGAAAGCAATACTTTTATCAACTTCACCACCAACTAACTCCATAGCCTCTCCACATTTTACAGCATCAGCTTTTGCCCTCTGGGCTTCAGCATCAACTGGGAAAACATCATCAATACTCGGAGAAGTACAAGCTGTAAGCAAACTAGTCATAAAAACCAAGGCATTTTCATTTAAACTTTTCATAATTTATTATTAGTAACTCTCAGTGAACAACCATACCATTTGTCATTAAAATGTCAAGACTACGTACGCACAAACAAATACTAAATCACTATAATAAACATCCATGCAAACAAACTTTCTCATCATTGGCTCAGGAATCTCCGGACTTAACTTTGCGCTACACGCAGCAAAAAAAGGCAAAGTACTTTTGGTGACTAAGAAAAAAATCATCGACTCCAATACCAATTTTGCCCAAGGAGGAATCGCCGCAGTCCTTTCTCGCACAGACAATGCCAAGGAACTAATAAACGACACATTAAAGGCCGGCTCATTTCACAATAAAAAATCAGCAGTAAAATTTATGGTGCACAATTCCACAGCAGCTGTACATCGCCTCATAGATCTCGGAGTAGAATTTGAAAAAGAAAACGGCAAACTAAAACTAACTCGAGAAGGTGGCCACGGCAAAAGACGAATCGCCTATGTTGGAGATTACACCGGCAAAGAAATCGAAAGAATTCTAGTAAAAAGAGTAAAAGAACATCCCAACATCACAATTCTCGAAAACACTTTTGCCCTCAAACTAATCACAAAAGGCAAAACTTGTTATGGATGTCAGGTCATTACAAAAAAAGTAGAAAACATATTCGCAGACCAAACCATTCTCGCAACGGGTGAAATCGGCCAACTTTTTCTCCACACAACTAACGCAAAAATCTCTACCGGAGATGGAATCGCCATGGCAATCGAAGCTGGATGCAAAGTAAAAGATTTAGAATTCATCCAATTTCATCCCACAGCATTCAAAAAAAACATTTTCCCCAAATTTCTCATCTCAGAAGCTGTCCGTGGTGAAGGAGCAAAACTTCTCAACTCAAAAGGCGAACGTTTCATCGACGAATTACTGCCACGCGACAAAGTAGCTCGAGCAATTTACAAAGAAGGCCCAGTATTCCTCGACATCAGTCACAAATCCGCTAAAGAACTGAAAAAGCGTTTCCCCAGAATTTACGAAACTCTAGAAAAACACGGCTACAAAATGGAAAAAGACCTCATCCCCGTCACTCCCGCAGTACATTACTTGTGTGGTGGAATTGTCACCGACCTCAAAGGCCGCACCAATATCAAAAACCTTTTCGCCTTCGGAGAAGTTGCCTGCACCGGAGTGCACGGCGCCAATCGACTCGCATCCAATTCACTACTCGAAGCCCTTGTCTTCAGCAATCAAATCGCCAAAGAACTTCGCAAACAAAAAACTCCTAAACTAAAAATCAACAAAACAAAACTCAGCACAAAGAAAATCAGCAAAAAAGAAATCCAAAAACTAATGTGGCACTACGCCGGTATCACTCGCGACCCAAAACTAGTCAAAGAAGAGGCAATCCCAAAACTCACAAGAATCCTCAATGAAATCAAAGGCAGCAACAAAGACCTCCAAGAAGCCAAAAACATGGCCATCGTTGGACTAGAAATCCTGAAAGCCATCCTCAAACGCAAAAAATCTCTAGGTTGCCACTTCCTCAAGAAGCTCTGATACTCCAGGTAAACCCACTAAATAAGTCCTAAGATTATCCAAGCCAGGCTTTAAACGATGAGCTGCATTTAACCCCGAAGGAGGAAAAAGACGAATGCTTTTTACCCAAGTACGACTCATACCCAAATAACCTACAATCACCTCATCAGTTATGCCTACAGCACTTAATTTCACGAAAAGTTCAGTCAATAAAGGTGAGGTGATAGGAGATTCAGCATTCAATAAAACATTATTCAAAACTAAATCAGCAACAATCTGAGCTCTTTTTTCCAAAACTTGATTGAGAGACACTACTCCAGAACGTAATTCATCAACCTTATTTAGCCTATTAGGCTTTCCACTAAGAATGATCCCAACAAAGCCACGAGTGCGACCAAAAAACCTAGCAATTTCCACACCTGACATGCCCAAATAATGAGCCCTCCTAAACAGTACATATAAACTCTCAGATGTCGGTAAAGAAACCACTACTGCAAGCTCAGTATATTCCTCAATCAATTTACGCAAAAATTCCACATGACTGTCACCAATAGAACAAAAATCTGAACTAGCATCGTACGCCCACTGATCATGAACACTAAATTCATTTTTAAATAATAAATT
>JAESSS010000100.1 GCA_016763975.1 Candidatus Altimarinota bacterium | reverse complement strand
TCTCTTTGTCTTCAGATGTTCCACATGTTCCGTCTCCACAATCGTCGCAATCTTCTCCACAGTTTTCTTTTGTTTCTCCTTTGTCTGGTTCACAAACTTCGTCTCCACATTTGACTGGTTTTTCGCAGTCTTCTGGGCAATTTGTGTAATCTTCGTCGGCAGTAGAACAAGTTCCATCGCCACATTCATAACAATCGTCTTCACAAGTTACTAAGTTTTCTCCTTTAGCTGGTTCACAAACCGTATCTCCACAAACAGCTTCTGTTTCACAATCTGCAGGGCATGTTCCTGGTGTTTCGCCCGGCTCACAATCGCCATTTCCACATTCAGGACCAGCTGGCATTTCAACGTGGGAAATCATGATTTGCGGCTGGTATTTGCCGTCTACGAGGACGTCCTTCACGAATATCAATCCACCTTTTCCTGGCCCTCCAGGGATGAAACGTGGGCTGGTGATTCTATGGGAAGAATTTTTAATTGCAATTATTGACGGTGGAAGAAGGATATTGTCGTCCATTTCCTCAAAAGAGTAAGCAATTTCTGGTTCACATTTCGGATCACCATCTACTGTATTTCCTTTATAAACTGATTGGATAGTGATTCCGCCTGGTACTGAGGACTGGTGGCCTGGGGTACAATAAAGATCGTCGTTGGCTGATACGTCTGTTGCATCAATCAATGTCTCAGCTCCTGTTGAAAAGTCATAGTCAACTGCCTTAGAGGACCCCTTATATCTAAAGTGAAAGCTGCCAGACCCACTCTTGTATATTGAGATGCTACTAAATGAGTCGATCCCGTATTCAGGATAAAGCTCAACTAATCCTGTACCGGGGTATACTAATAGTTCGTTTTCAACATCAATTTCAATATCTGCACCTCCATCTACTCCTCCAGTATCGATCAAAACTTTGTTTTCATCTGCTGCGTCTTTATAAATACCAGTTGATGATACTTTTACCCCTTCAAAGAAACCTGTGAATTCTAATGTTTTTGCATCAGATAATGTTTTGGACTTCAGGTCTTCAATAATGGTCTTTTCCTCACTTGCCTTTCCAAAAACATATTTTGGTATACCTATACCAGATGCTTCTATATCAATAAAAGTGACAACTACAACACCTGGACTTACCTCAAACACATTAGGTTTATCTGCTCCTGGGTTAGCCCAAAGTGGAGCTACTGCTTCTTGCAGGGCTTCCGCTTCTTCAATACTAAGTGGAGAGGCTTTTTCCACGTACGTTGGAGCAGTATCTGACTTTGGGGCTGTGTCTGACTGACTAACTGCATCAGAACTGTATTGGTGGCTCATATCCATGCTGCATCCTGCAACATAGGCAAGTGCTGCCAGTCCCATCACTTTCCTGCCAATTATAGCCCTAAAGTCTCCGAAAAATGTCTTATATGCAGCGTTTCCTTCGAATGGTTTTGCTGAGCTACTTAGAGGTCTTGCTTGGTTTTTAAGTTTTGGCGCCATAAGTATAAGTTAACAGATTGTAATAGTACGCCTTTTTGCCAAAAAGTCAACTAATTTTGGATGGCGAAGTCAATAATGGGTTTTTGCTGCTCAATATACACGGTTTCCTCGAATTTGTTACCATCAACCCCAACCTCAACTATCAGCTGAGTGCGAGAATCTGCAATCGGTACATCTGTAACTATTTGGTATTCAAGGTAGGGGACGTTTTTTTCGTTTATTGAGCTCAATCCTTCGCTAAGGAAGAGGGTGAGAACTGGTTTTGATAGGAGAGAAAGTTGGCTTGTGGATCCTTGTAGAAGTTTTTTGCTTACACCGGTACTCTGATTGGTTTCAGTAAGTATTAAATTTGAATCATTTCTTATTAGACTAAATTGCCCCTTATTTTCTATGTCGCTTATGCTTCCATTTATCCTCCCCTCACTAAGCACAGACTTCTCTTCCCCCACCGGATTCCCCACATAACTCACCTCTTCCCCGTCCTTTATGCCGCTGAGTTGCCATTGAACTACTATGTCGTCGCCGTCGGAAATGTCTAAGACATAGCGGTCGGTGTCGGCGCAGACTGTGGGATCGGAGCTGTCGCTGTCGGATTTTGGTATACAGGGGGTGCGAAGGCGGACTGAGATTGCTTTGGCGTCGCCGGTGGCGTAGGGATTTATGATGGTTCCGTCGGAGGCTTCGTAGTAGAGAGGGATGGTGACGCGGTCGCTAAGGGAGGCGCCGAAGGTTAGTTTGTTCCAGTTGCAGGAGTAGTCGATTTGGTCGATTTCGCTGGTAAAGCCGGTGAGAGAGGTTGGGATTGTTGTGGAAGCTTCGCCGTTGGAGTTGAAGCCGATTGGGTAAATTGAACAGCGGGCTCCGGCTGAGCCTGTGCCGGGATATGGCACGGTGTAGCAGGAAGTGTTGAATGAAGTGAAGCCGGCGGAGAGAGGGCAGTTGTCGGTCTTTAGGTTTGCTTCTGCTGGTACGCCACGACCGATTACCTTCACATCCATTTTGACAGGCTTATCTCCAATGAGGGAGCTCATTGTTTTGCAAATTGTATCGGTATTGACGTTGTCTTGGCCGAAAGGAATTGGCCAGAGGCATTTGATTGTGTTGTTGTAGCCGGCTTGGTGAAAGTTTAGATCGTAGCGCACTTTCTCGATCATGCTGTCGGCAAGGTCGCGGGCAGAATAGAAATTGTTGGTGTTTTTGATGCTGGCCACCGTATCAATAACAAGCGATTGCATGATGATGCCAAAACTAACCAAGACCGCGAAAATTCCAAGAGCAATAATCGAAACGAAGCCTTGCTGATTTTCTTTGATGGATTTAGGCATTTTGGAATGAGTAATTCGTGGAGAATTTTATCATAAATTTGCCCTTAGCAAAACAACCCTAGTTTTTTACTAACTAGACCTTTTTTAGCTTCAGATAGATGTAAAAATACCTGATATTCATGACTAACTGTTTCAACCACAAGCCTATTTCCAGAATATAATTCAGGGTCCTCATAATTATCGCTGTATAAATGTCCCCCTTCATTTTCCTTTAAATAAAATATGTAGTCTTTAATTTTTAATTCGTAGCAAAAATTACCTTCTCCTATATCTTCTTTCCTGTATTTGACCCCTTTTAATAGTTTCTCTATCTCCTTTTCTTTGTGATGAAAAACAAGCATTTTTGCTTTATCAACCTCATGATCTCCATGCAAAATTTTGACTAAATTTATCCAAACGTCATGGTTTGCAATTTTTGTATTTTCTTCATTGTTATGCTTTTGTTCAGTTATAAGTACTAATGGAGTGTTTTTTATTAATAATGTCGGCATATGTATATGATTAAGCTTACTTAAGAGTAAAATTTTAGTTGATCAAGTGTACCTTCACCTATGTCTACTTCTCTATAAAGACCCTTTATAAGTTCCAATACTTCTCTTTTATTACTATAAATTATGAAGGACCTATTATCAAATAGCCTCACTGTTACATTTGCCATGGATACCATTTTCCTATAAAAATTAGCTTGTGATTTATTAGTTGTTTTCATATTATTGAATAGTTTTTTTGCAGTTTGTTCATTTGAAAACATATAGAAACTACCCCATTCAAACTGTGTTGAGACCTTAGCTAGTTTTAGCAATTCACTTTTTTCAATCAACCTTGGCAGTGGGCCCCTAAGCTGACTGACTACAATCCCCTCAATTTCGTCTAATAAAAT
>JAESSS010000099.1 GCA_016763975.1 Candidatus Altimarinota bacterium | reverse complement strand
GATAACAGGCTGATCGCCGCCAAGAGCTCACATCGACGCGGCGGTTTGGCACCTCGATGTCGGCTCATCGCATCCTGGGGCTGGAGAAGGTCCCAAGGGTTGGGCTGTTCGCCATTTAAAGCGGTACGCGAGCTGGGTTTAGAACGTCGTGAGACAGTTCGGTCCCTATCCGTCGTGGGTGTTAGATATTTGAAGGGAGCTGTTCCTAGTACGAGAGGACCGGAATGGACGAACCTCTGGTGTATCTGTTGTCGTGTCAACGGCATTGCAGAGTAGCTACCTTCGGTTGGATAACCGCTGAAAGCATCTAAGTGGGAAGCCATTCCTAAGATTAAATATCCCTATAGCCTCCCGGAAGACTACCGGGTTGATAGGTCACAGATGTACGCACGGTGACGTGTTTAGTCGAGTGATACTAATAGGCAATTGAACTTATCTATCTTCGGGAATATCTTTAAGAGATGTTTCTAAGACAGAGAATCATCTCTTCAACTAGTGATTCATGTTAAAAAAGTGTTGTTGTTGTCATAAGAAACGTATAGAAATTATCATCTTGGTGGTTCAAGAGGCAGGGGTACACCTGATCCCATCTCGAACTCAGAAGTTAAGCCTGCCATCGCCGATGTTACTGCAACTTGATTGTGGGAAAGTAGGACGCCGCCAAGATAATGATTTCTATCGAGGAATAGTTTAAATTCCAGTTTCTTTATCTAATTTCAAGTCGCTGTTCTCCAAGTCGCCAAGTTTGGCGCTTTTTGAGCTGAGAGGATTGTATGTTCGGTACATCACTTTGATGATTTCTTCTGTGTTTAGTTGACTTACTTTTAGTCCACAAGACTCTAGGCCTGCGGAAATTGTGCTTACTCGGCCCATTAGGTTCTTTTTTAGTTCTTCGAATTCGTTTTTTCTGCGATTAAGGTCACTAAAACTTTCTTTTGGTGAGAGTCTTCCGAAGAAACTTTGGAAACCGGCGATTCCTTTTTCACTTCCACGTGAGCGAATGGGGTCGTATGGTACGACAACGTAGAATTCTTTTTCCATAATGTCTGCGTATTCTATTAGTTTTTGGATGTATTCTGCGTATTCGTAGGTTTGTTCTTGGAGAAGCTTGTTTTCTTGTTTCTCAGCGGTTTCGTTGATTGAATTGATATAGTCGTCGATATCGAGTTTTTTAGAGCGTACAAGGATTTGAATGGGGAATTCTAATGAATTCAAGAAGCCTTGGTACGATGAGATTATTGCTTTTTGTTCGTCTTCTGATTTTAGGTTGAAGTTGATGCTTGATGTTTTGAGTACTGCTCGAACTCCGCCGTTTTTTAGTACAAGTACGTCATCGCGAACTTCACCGATTCTTAGGTGGTTTTGGGTGCTTTTTCCAGCTTGTGCTTGATTTTGTTTTTTGCCTGGAGCAATGAAGTCTAGAAAGCCCATGTTATTTTTTGTTAGTTTGGATATTTTTTTCTCCGTGAGAATCTAAAAGTTTTGATAATTCACTGAGACTTTTTTCTTCTTTTTTCTTGGTGTTTGTTGTTATTTTAGCTTTTTTGCTGTGTTTTAGTTTTTCTAATATTGAGATGTATGGTCTGTGGCTGGCCTGAATCCACGTTCTTTTCTTAGGTAGAATGTGATATTCGGATAGGCTCATTAAGTATTTGTGGAATTCCATGTTGTGGATTTTGAAAAATGCGAATGCAAGGGTGATTGAGGACATGATTCCGACTAATGGTAACCATAACCAAGTTGCCACTACATAACTTGCTGTCATACTAATGTATGTGGCGTATGTTATTGCGCCTCCGATTAGAAGAATTATCATTTGTCTGATCGTAACCGGACCAATAATTGTGTCTTCACGTTGTACGTTTTGTGGGACTTTGTATTGCATTGCGAGTTCTTAGATTTCCCTTTATTTTAGCACAAAAGGGCTGTTTCATCAATGGTGTTTCTGGTAAACTGCCGCATATGAATCAGAAGAATATCCGAAATTTTTGTATTATTGCCCATATCGACCATGGCAAATCTACCTTGGCTGATAGGTTTTTGGAGATAACTTCTACTGTAGCTAAGCGTGATATGAAACATGCTCAGCTTTTGGATACAATGGATATTGAGCAGGAACGTGGAATTACGATCAAATTGCAGCCTGTGAGGATGGAATGGGAGTATAAAGGGGAAAATTATGTCTTAAATTTGATTGATACGCCGGGGCATGTGGACTTTTCTTATGAAGTTTCGCGTTCTTTGGCTGCTTGTGAGGGAGCGATTCTTGTAGTTGATGCTACGCAAGGGATTGAGGCTCAGACTTTGGCGATTTGTTATATGGCTTTGGATCATGATTTGGAGATTATTCCCGTTTTAAATAAAATTGATTTGCCTTCGGCTGATGTTGAGGGTAGGGCTAAGGAAATTGAAGATGCTTTGGGTATTTCTGTTAAGGAAATTGTGGCAGTTTCAGCAAAAGATGGCACTAATGTTGAGCAAGTTTTGGCTCAAATTGTGGAGAAAATACCTGCGCCAAAAGAGGCTAAGGAAGATGATGAGTTGAAGGCGCTGATTTTTGATTCGGTTTATGATCCATACAAGGGTGTGGTGACATATATTCGTTTGCGTTCAGGGTCGATTAAGAAGGGTACGAGGGTTACGTTTTTGAATACTAAAAAGGAGATAGATGTGTTGGAAGTGGGTTTCTTTAGGCCAAAATATGAGGCTGCGTCTCAGTTGGGGGCGGGAGAAGTGGGTTATGTTGTGACCGGATTAAAATCTGTTTCAGAGGCGAAGGTTGGGGATACTATGTGGGGGCCCGGCAAAACAGGTAAAGAATCGAAGGATGCTGAGTCATTGGCTGGTTACAAAACTGTGAGACCTTTTGTTTTTGCCGGTGTTTTTTGTACTGATGCTGATGATTATTCTTTGTTGAGAGAGGCTTTGAATAAGTTGCAGATTAATGATAGTGCTTTGAGTTTTGAGCCTGAAAATTCAGGTGCTTTGGGACATGGTTTTAGATGTGGATTTTTGGGACTTTTGCATATGGAAATTGTGCAGGAGCGATTGGAGAGGGAGTATAATTTGAATTTGATTGTTACTGCGCCGTCAGTTTCTTATATTGTTTTGAAATCTGATGGTGAGGAAATTATGATTTCTAGTCCGGCTGGATTGCCTGATCCTGCGACAATTGAAGGTATCAAAGAACCTTGGGTAAAGATCGAAATTTTGGTACCGAAAGAGTTTGTGGGGGCGATTATGACGCTTTGTTCTGAGAAAAGAGGTGTTTCCAAAAATATGCAATATTTGGATCAATCTAGAGTTTTGATGACTTTTGAATTGCCGCTGGCTTCGATTGTTGTAGATTTTTACGACCAGCTCAAGAGTGTTAGTAGTGGTTATGCTTCGATGAATTATGAGTATTTGGATTATCGCCAGGAGAATTTGGTGAGAATGGATATTTTGGTTGCTGGCGACAAGGTGGATGCCTTGGCGTTGATTTTGCATAAGGATAATGCTTTTTATGTGGGGCGTGATTTGGTTAAACGGTTGAAGGATTTGATTCCGCGTGCGAATTTCCCAATTTCTGTGCAAGCTGCGATTGGGGCGAATATTATTGCTCGTGAAACTATTGCGGCTTATAGAAAGGATGTGACAGCGGGATTGTATGGTGGTGATATTTCGAGAAAAAAGAAGGTTTTGGCGAAGCAGAAAAAGGGGAAGAAGAGGGCGAAAATGATGGGCAAGGTGGAAATGCCGCAAGAGGCGTTTTTGGCTATTTTGAAGAAAGATGGTTAATGCTATGATTGGGGCATGTTTGATTTTTTGAAAAAGATTTTAGGTTTCTTCTCATCTTATGTGAATTCTTTTGAGCGCAAGGTTGATAAGTTTTTTAAAGGTATTAAATCGAATGATTCTCATCTTTCTGTTGAGAGGACTCTTTTGAAATTGATGCAGAAAAATTTGGTGGTGGTGAATGTTTGGATGGAGCGAAAATATAAGGGTTATAAATATTTGTCGAAGGGAGCTAGAAGAAAAATGTATGCGGATACTGGGAAAATTGTGGAATTGTTTCAGGAATTTACGCGGGCTAATGGGGCGGGCAATGTGGAATCAATATTGAGGAATAAAGGTTTGTCTTTTCCGAAAGGGGATGCGCAGAAAATCGCTTATTTGAGGCAGATAATGTTGTTTTTGAAACCTGGCAAGTTTTATAAATATATTAAAACTGCTAGTTTCGGGAAATTGTTGAGGGATCCGATGGTGGCCAAGATGGAAGGGGATTGTAATCAAATTGTTACTTTTTATGCTTATCTTTATTCGTTGAAATATCCTTTAAAAGATTTGCAGATTAAACTTTTGCCGGGGCATGTTTGTTTACATTTTAAGGGTATTGATATTGAAGCTACGAATGGAACTTTTCAGAAATATAAAGAAAAACAGATTTTGCCAATTACGGAAATTATTTCTACTAATTTATTGGATTTAAGTGATTTCAGGGAGGATGTGCAGGTTATTTCTGAGCGTACAATGGTGAAAAGTGCTCAGTTGGCTTATGCGATTTCTTCTTTAAAGGAATTGGTGGCAAAAAACTTGAAGGTTACTTATCGTAATTTGGCTATTGCTGCGATGAAGGAGCAAAATTTTGATTCGGCTATTTTTTACTTTGAAAGCGCGGGTGATGCTGAGGGATTAAAGTCGGTTTATCGTAATGCTGCGGTTTATAATTTGGATCAACATAATTCTAAGTCGGCAAAGTTTTATGCTGATAAGACGAGGGATGCTGAGTTGTTGAAGTCAGTGCGACATCAAGAGGGTTATTTTTATTATAAAAAAGGAAATTATGATCGTGCTTTAGAAATTTTTTCATCTTTGGGGGATAGTGAAATGAAAAAAGCTTGTTATTCGAAACAGTATAATTTGTTAGTGAAAAAAGTTGCAGGGGTTAAAACCCTTAAACAAGCCAAAAACAGGAGGTCTGTTTATAAAGCGATGTTGCTTTTGGCTCAAAAGATGGGGGATTCACAATTAGAGCGATCTGTAAGGAAAACCCTCTCTGAGATTTAGACTTCAATATTAGGATGTGGCAAGGGTGACTGCGTTAACGAAAGGGCGTTTTTTTGCTATAATAAGCGGATATTATTATATTT
>JAESSS010000098.1 GCA_016763975.1 Candidatus Altimarinota bacterium | reverse complement strand
TTCGAATCCCCCCCTCTCCGCCAGAATAAAACTACTGCCAAAGGGCAGTTTTTTTAATGAGCCCCTAACGGTTTCCCTGAACTACACTTTGCCTTACTGTTCTTCTTAGACAATCCCTAGTAGGCAGATGACTTGCAAGATCGATTATCTTATTAGAGAGCTTCCTTTCATCATCACCATCTTCTTCAAGAATACTTTTAATATTTGCTTTAATACATTCACTATTTTCTAGTATCAATTCAGTTTTTAGAGGGTCTCCATCCAAAGACAACATTGCCCAGTAACAAAAGTTAAGCAAAACATTCCCAAGTGTTTTATCTGTTGAATCTGGTGGGCTGGAAATATCCAAACCTATTGCTGGATTAATTTCCACCAAACACTTTACTATCTCATGCAGCGTTTCTCGCATTTGATCCCTATAAGCACCGACGTGACGACCGTAATAATCGGAATAAGTGAAAACATCTTCTATACAATTATCTCTCTGTTCATCACGTTCCAGACGTTCACTAGTTTGCAAAGGATTAGCCATAATATGTAGTATTTAGTAAAACCAAGAAGTCCATCATGACGCCTAGTCAGACTTTTGTCAATAGTATCACTTAGAGCAGTAACATCCTATTAAAGTCCTCTCAAATACTCAGCTGCATCTTCTTTTTGGCGATCATAATCATTTTCAATATCTTCATCACTAATTTCCACAATTACATCTGGAGTGATGCCTACTTTGTTGATATCTTGATCAGAAGGGGTAATCCAACGAGCAATAGTCATTCTCAAACTTGATCCATCATTGAAATATTCCACCTCTTGTACAGTTCCTTTCCCAAAACTCTGAGTGCCCATAATCACACCTCTTTCATGATCCTGCACTGCTCCTGCCAAAATCTCTGAAGCCGAAGCTGAACCCTGATTAACCAAAACCACTAGAGGAACATCCGTAATCTTGGCACCGCCATTAGTCATTCTTACATCATCCTCCATGCCTCTTTCTTGCAAAGTAACGGCTTCCACCTGACTCGGCAAAAGAAATGACAATAGATCCACAGCAATGTCCAAATACCCTCCTCCATTGAATCTCAAATCCACAATCACCCCCTGAGGCTTGTCATCCAGCATATCAGATACCGCATTGCTAAACTGCTCCAGCGTTTTGTCGTTGAATTGATTCACGCTCAAATAAGTAATATCACCATTCAGTTCTTCTACAGTCACCGCATCCAAATCAATGCTATCCCGAATGATTGAAACATCAAAAGGCTCAGGCACATCATCTCTAATCAAAGTCAATTTAACCGCAGTGCCTTTTTCGCCCCTAATCCTTGTGACAGCCTGCATCAAAGTCATATCGCCGGTGAACTCATCCTCAATTTGATAAATTATATCCCCCGGCTCCAACCCCGCTCTCTCCGCCGGACTATCTCTCAAAGGTGAAACAATAGTCAGTATCCCTTGCTCCACAGTCAGCTCTGCTCCAATTCCTTCAAGTTTGCCGTTGAGACTGGCAGTAAAGGCCTCGCTCTCCTCAGGATTCATAAACACTGTATATGAATCATCTAGCGCTTTGACCATGCCTGCAATCGCCCCATAAATCAGTTCATCTTCATCTAATGCTTCATCTCTCAAATATCTCTGATGTAGTCGCTCCCAAACTCCCCAAAATAAATCCAAATCAGCTTGTTTAACAACTTCATTCACCTCCACTTCATCATCGTCATAACCAAAATACTCAGCCACTGCCAAAAACTGCCAACCAATCACAAAGGCCAAAACTGCCACAATAATATACCCCCAAACTCCCCTCGACCTCTCCACGTCCGGTCTATAAATTTGCATATTTTTTTGTTTAAACTTTTCTTAAAGGTGCAATCGAGAGTGCCAATTTTTTCACTCCCACACCGGAATCTTCAAAGGCGATTGTAGCAACTCCACCGGTAATATCCACCACAATACCCTTGCCAAAACTGTTGTGCATCACTTTGTCACCGACTCCATAATCCACATTAAATCCATCTTCACTTTCGACCGGTACAGGAATGTCTCCCATATCATTTAGTGGAATATGTACACGTTTCGCCCCATAATTTCTTTCCAAATTTTCCTGAGGAATTTCTGACAAAAACTGTGAAGGTGCATTTGCTTTTGATTCACCATAGAGCATGCGATGACGCGCATTCAGTAGATACAATTTCTCCATCGCCCTAGTCATCGCCACATACATCAACCTCCGTTCCTCTTCTAACTGACTACGATCCAACAAACTCCTACTGTGTGGAAAAATACCTTCTTCCAAACCGGCAATAAATACAAAAGGAAATTCCAACCCTTTCGCAGAATGCACTGTCATCAAAGTGACGGAATTATTATTATCATCCACAGAATCAATGTCCGCAATCAAACTAACCTCTTCCAAGAAAATACTTAGCGAAACCCCCGCCTCCAACTTGTCATATTTTGACGCAACCGAAATCAGCTCTGAAATATTCTCCAATCTTGCTTCGTTTTCTACACTGCCATCATCTAACATTTTTTTGTAACCGCTCAATTCCGCCACATGTTTAATCATTCCAGATGCAGGAAACTGACCATTTAATTCTTGTAATTCTCTTATCAATTTCACGAATCCCTCAATCGCTTCTGCCTTGGAACCGGCCACACCTTCCACCTCGTCCGCCAAAAGCATCGCATTGTACAATGATAAATTATGGATACGCGCAAAGTTTTGTAGGTGTTCCAAAGTTTTGGCACCAATTTTTCTGGTCGGAACATTCACAATTCTCAATAAAGAAACTACATCACTTGGATTTTGCAAAACCCTCAAATAAGCCAAAATATCTCGAATTTCTTTTCTATCATAAAAGCGAATTCCTCCAACAATTTTGTAAGGAATGCCATGTCTCAAAAACACTTCTTCAAAAACACGAGACTGCGCATTGGTACGATACAAAATCACAAATGAATTATATTCAGGGCATTCTTCACTACGAGTTAGTTCAGAAATCTCCCTAGCCACCAACTCCCCCTCATGGCGTTCATTGTCGGCTAACCAATGTTTAATCTTGTCCCCACCTTCTTTTTCAGTCCACAAATTTTTCTCTCTCCGCTGTGAATTTTTCGATATAATCACATTAGACGCATCCAAAATATTCTGCGTTGAACGGTAATTCTGCTCCAACATCACAACCTTTGTCTCTTCATAGTCTTTTTCGAATTCCAAAATATTCTTGATCGTCGCCCCTCTCCAAGAATAAATACTTTGGTCAGTATCACCGATCACACAAATATTACGATATTTTTCTGCCAGCATTTTCACCAAAAGATATTGTGCATGGTTTGTATCTTGATACTCGTCGATCGAAATAAATTTAAACTTCTCCTGATAACGATCCAGAATCTCCGGGAATTGTTGGAAAAGTTGAACAGTTTTCATAATGATATCGTCGAAATCTAAGGCATTACTTCTCTTTAACTCGTTTTGATATCTTGGGTAAATATCCGCAACCTTCTCAGCGAAATAATCACTCGCATAGCCTCGATAAGCCTCAGGTCCAAGCAGTTGATTTTTTGCATTAGAAATGTGACTAAGCACCGCCTTTGGATTAATCTGTTTAGGATCGATCATCATTTCTTTCATCAATCTCTTCATCAAAATTTGCTGATCCGCCCCATCATAAATCGCAAATCCATTTTCATAATCCATATTATGAATGTGTTTACGCAAAATCCTCACACAGATTGAGTGGAATGTGCCGATAGTCGGCATATCGGGAGTATTCGCCATTTTTTCTAATTCCGCCGCCGGCAAAATATCTCCAAATCCTTCCATCAAGGCCGCCGCATCATCACGTGCCAAAAGTTTCACCACTCTCTGTCTCATTTCATTCGCCGCTTTGTTTGTAAAAGTCACCGCCAAAATATTCCAAGGACTGATATTTTTTTCATTAATCAGCCAAGCAATACGATGGGTCAAAGCCTTAGTCTTGCCCGATCCCGCCCCGGCAATTACCAAAAGAGGACCAGTAAAATGGTTTACTGCCTCAACTTGTTTCTCATTTAGTCCTTCAAATAGATCAATCATGGATCAGCAGTATAGCCAAAAACTCGCCATCAAAAAAGGGGGAATGTTACCATTCCCCCTTTCGAAAGATCTTTTATTGTTGCACTCTCACAGTTGTACCAAGTTCCGTAAATTCAAATAGGAAGTCAGCATCCTGAGGAAGTAATCTCACACAACCATGACTTACAGGGATTCCGATATGATCTAGAGCTTCAGTCCAGAAAGTTCCGTTATCTGTTTCAAGACTTGGTAGCGCATGGAAACCATATCCACCGGCCCTAAACCACATAAACTTAGGCATGATGTAGTGAGGAGGGCTATTGCCAACTCTCACTTGTTGTTTCAGCGATATCTTAGTGTCACCCAATGGAGTTGGAGTAGATGGCGCCCCTGTACTCACTCTAAACTGACGTACTTCTTTGCCACCCAAAAGAAGGGTCAAAGTTTGATCTGAACGATCTATTAAAAGCATTTTTTCACCAAGTAGATTCAATCCTGAAACCTCACCACTATGTCCTGCGTACATAAATTTGTCTCTCATATTCGCAGTATTTTCACCATGATCTCCAACAGATAGTTTGTATGAAAACGTGTCTTCATCAAGCCACATAATACCTTCTAGTACTGGTGTGAAATATTCTTTAAAAATCCCTTCGTTATCAGCCATTCCCCAAAAAGTGAATGAAGCGATTTCTCCTGGATTTGTTCTTAATTGATCCATTCCTACACGATTCTCTGATTCCCAACCTGTTAAGTCATCGTCATAAAAAAGTGCATCTCTATCTCGAGTTTTGTCAGTACCAAGGGACATATGAGGCCCCATACAAGAACTATCTCCTGAGAACCAAGGCATATTGCCAGTATTTTTTAGGAAAACCTTCACACGGAAAGCTTCATCTTCTGAAACCTGAAGTTTTTTTCTGACAGCAACTACAGTTGAGTCATAAAATTTATCTTCTGGAACTTCAAAGGCACAATCTTCTTGAACCACAGGAGCTACAGGTGCTTCAGCAGCAAAAGCGCTAGTCACTACAGTGAGTGACACAAGTGCAGAGGCTAGGACAAAAGAAAAGTATTTCTTCATGATATTTTTGTTTATTTTTATTTTTACGCTCAAATTATAACATAAAAAACCACATTAATCAAGTGCGCTAGGTCACAAGAAGCCTATGGTTTTGAAAGTTTGGACAACTCTTTTTGAAAACTCTGTAAGTCTTTGAATTGCCTATACACAGAGGCAAACCTTATATAAGCCACATCATCTAATTCTTTTAAAGCATCCATAATTCCCTCACCAATTTCATTACTTGGCACTTCTTTACCAATTTTTGACCAACTCTCTTCCAGATCCGCAATCACCTTTGAAACCTGATCCTCAGTCACTTTTCGTTTTTGACAGGCAGTCCAAATACCTTTTTCAACCTTTTCCCTCTCATATTGCTCTCTCGTTCCATCCTTTTTGACCACCACAAAATTACTGGTTTCCACACGTTCAAAAGTCGTGAAGCGGTTTTTGCAGCCTTCACACTCACGTCTACGGCGCACAGCTTTGTTGCCATCCGTTTCCCTAGAATCTAAAACTCTCGTATTTTTACTCTCACATTTCGGACAAATCATGCGCCAATTATTAATCTTTCATATTCTTTAGTCAAATATCGATCAGTCATTCCGGCAATATAATTCTTCACTTCTTCCTCATTTTGACCCTGATCCAGGTAATATTTAAAAAGTTTTTTAATCATCATTTGACCTTTTTTATTAAAACTTTCTACATCTACACTCAAATAAAAATTTTCATACAAAAAGCTCCTAATTTCCGAAACCTTCCTCCTCATTTCTTCAGAAAAACAAACCAAAAGTTCCTTATGTTTACGTACATCATCTACAGTTTTGATGCCAAACTCTTTAATATTTGCCACGGCATTTTCACACAAATCACTAATCATTAAGGACATAACAGAAGAAATTATCCTCGAAATCAACACTTCCTCCTCCAAAGAATCTCCATATTTCTTCGCAACAGAATCCATTCCTTGTTTCCACAACTCAAACCCACTCAAGTCCTTCAGCGAAATAATCCCTGAACGCAGACCATCATCCATATCATGATTGGTATAAGCAATTTCATCAGCTAGATTGACCACTTGTGACTCCAAATGCGCTGAAACCTCCCATTTCATCTCAGCCTGATCAAAGGCACTTTGGTGTTTGATCAAGCCATCTATCACCTCCAAGCTGAGGTTTAGTCCCTCAAATTTCGGATAAGATTTTTCTAATTGTTCCACAATCAAACGACTCTGCTCATTATGCTCAAAATTTTTGTCAAAACCCTGCATTAGCTCATTCAAAGCAGCTTCTCCGGAGTGTCCAAAAGGTGGATGTCCCAAATCATGCGCCAAAGCGATCACTTCACACAAATCTTCATTTAATCCTAATCGCCTAGCAATATCTCGACTAACTTGAGCCACTTCCAGCGTATGAGTCAGGCGAGTACGATAATGATCGTTGACCCCGGACATGAAAACCTGAGTTTTTTCATCTAAACGTCGAAAAGCTTTGGAATGCACTATTCGTTCCATATCTTTTTGGAAACAAAGTCGGTCTTTATCTTCTTTTTCAGAGTGTTTTCGTCCCACACTTTCCATGCTTTTTACTGCATAACTTGCTAGGCTCGACGCCTCGATTTCCGCTAACTTATCACTAGAAAAGATCATGTCGATATGATATACTAGATCGAACTGTAAAAACAAACACATGACAGGAATAAAAGGCACATCATCACATCAAGAAGTAGCTGACAAAGCTAGTCATCTCTCAGCTACAGCGCAAAAAGTAGCTCCAGTTATTTATCATATTACTGGAATGCTTGAAGAAAAAGGTTTGATCGAATGGGCCAACGACATAATCACAGGTGCTCGCAAAGATGTTGCTGAATTTCACATAGAATTAGGAACATGCCGTGCAAAAGTACTTTCAGACACAACAGTTATGAATTGGGGATTTAAGAAAGTGAAATTTGGTGATCAGCAAAAACTTATCGCCCGCAATTATTTCGACAAATTAAAAGAAGCAGGACTTGTACAACTAAAGGAAATGCTCAAAGACGTACAAGATCGCATCCTCGATGATGAAGAGCTAGAAGATTATGGAGAGATAATGTCCGAGTAGCACGTAGCGAAAAATGAAAGTAAAGTGCGAAAATTGCGCAAAACGAAGCAGGCGTAGCATTTTTGTTACGTTAATGAGTTTTAAACAATTTGCAGCCATTACTTTCATTTTGGAGTAGTTCTATTTGGACATTATCTCTCCCCATAGACATCACAGCCGCAGCAGAGTAAATTGGTCTTATGACCATTTCTCGTTATATCAAAGACTTCCTCGAATATTGCGAGGTCACCAAAAACCAATCCAAGAAGACTTTAGAAAACTACACACACTACTTGAAACGCTTCGAGGATTTTTTGAGTGAGGAAATGAAACCCCAAGACCTCAATCTCCAAAAAGTCCAAAACTATCGTCTCTACCTCAACCGTTTCATGGATGACAAAGGCAAATCCCTCGGCATCAAAACCCAAAATTACCACATCATCGCCCTACGAGCCTTTCTCAGATATCTCGCAAAAAACGATATCAAATCCCTTTCTCCTGAAAAAATCGAACTGCCAAAAGTGCCGGACCGCACAGTAGAACATCTTTCCCACGAAGAACTGGAAAGATTATTCAATACAGTCGATCTCACAAAAAAAGTCGGCCCCCGCGACCGCGCAATCCTCGAAACTCTCTATTCCACAGGCCTACGTGTCTCCGAACTAAGATCTCTAGACTGCCAACAAGTTGACCTCAAACGCCGTGAATTCATGGTAAGAGGCAAAGGCAAAAAACCTCGCATTATCTTTTTATCAAAAAAAGCAGCCGAACTAATCACAACCTACCTCAAAACTCGCGATGACAACCTCGCCCCACTTTTCACCAACAACAGCCGCAACACCGACATCCTCGACCCCGAAGCCCGCCGCCTCTCCAACGTTTCAATCCAAAACATCGTACGCAAATACGCTCTCCGCGCCGGCATCATCAAAAAAGTCACACCACACACCCTCCGCCACAGCTACGCCACCGAATTACTAATGAACGGCGCCGATATACGCTCCGTACAAGAAATGCTCGGCCACAGCTCAATCACCACAACTCAGATCTATACACATGTCACAAACAAAAAGCTCAAAGAAATACATGACAAGTATCATCGCTAACTATATAATCTCCCCATGATCACAGTCGAAAATGTTACAAAAAGCTACGGACGCACACGCGTTCTTGATAAAATTTCATTCAAGGTAAAAGGTGGGGAATTTGTCACTATCGTCGGTCCTTCCGGCGCTGGCAAGACCACCCTCCTTCATGCAATGACTGGAGCATTACCAATTTCTGACGGTTTTATTCAAGTAGACCAATATGCGGTTCACAAACTTTCATCCCACGAAATTCAAGAATATCGCCGTAGAATCGGCATCATTTTCCAAGATTACAAACTTTTACCAAAGAAAACAGTATTCGAAAACGTCGCATTTGCATTAGAAGTCGCTGGTTATGATGAAAAAACTATCCGCCAACGCACAGTTGCAGTGCTCAAACTCACTGGATTAGAGAACAAAAGGAATAATTTCCCCAAACAACTTTCTGGTGGTGAAAAACAACGTGCAGCAATCGCCCGAGCACTGGTACACAACCCAGAGTTGTTGCTCGCTGACGAACCAACAGGCAATCTCGATCCCGAAAACACGCTCGCACTTGCAAAGCTCTTAAAAAAAATCAATAAATCTGGTACAACTATTATCCTTTCCACACACAACAAGGACGTCGTCAAAACAATCGGCGGCCGAATCATCAAACTGGATAAGGGCAAATTAATTTCCGACAAAAAATGAGTACATACGAAGATTCAGGGGTAAATATAGATCTAGGTGACAAATGCAGCGCCATTGCTTATCAAGCTGCCAAAAACACTTTTCCTGGCCGCAAAGGCATGATGGGGGAGCCTGTTATTGATGAAGGAGGATTTTCTGGTGTAATGGACATGGGAGATTATTATCTCGTACAAAACGATGACGGAATTGGAACCAAAATGATTATCGCTGAAAAAACTGAAAACCTTGGAACAATGGGCTACGACTTAGTCGCCATGGTGGCCGACGACGCTATTTGTATCGGAGCAGAAACTATTTCACTCTCCAACACTCTCGACGTCGACAACGTAAACGAAGACAAAATTCGCGCACTAATGGCTGGCCTGGAACGCGCCTGTCTCGAACACAAAATCATCATCCCAGGCGGAGAAATCGCTGAACTTGGTGAAATGGTAAACGGTTACATTTGGAATTCAACAGCAGTAGGAATCGTCGAAAAAGACAAACTAATCACCGGCGCAAACATCAAAGCTGGAGACAAAATAATCGGATTAAAATCTGACGGCCTAAGATCCAACGGATTTTCACTTGTCCGCCACATCCTCAAAAACGCCCTCGGCGACAACTGGTACTTCGAAAAATACAACGACACAATGACCTGGGCTGAGGCGGTACTAACTCCATCCAAAATCTATTCTTCAGCCGTCCTCGAAATGCACGGCCGCTACAAAGAAAAAGCAAAAGTAGAGCTCAAAGGTGTGGTGCACGTGACGGGTGGGGGAATCAAAGGAAACCTCAAACGCCTACTCAAAAACCACGGCGCCAAAATCACAGATCTCCCAGAGCCTCACCTAGTGATCAAAAAACTGATGGAAATGGGCGAAGTTTCCACTGACGAGGCCTACAAAACCTGGAACATGGGTGTCGGCATGATCCTAATCTCCAACGACTTCGACTCAATCAAAGAAATCTGCGCCTCTCACAAGATAGAAGCACAGATCATCGGTGAAGTTACTGATGGAGAGATTGAGTTAGAATGAAGCACCAAGCTCCAATACAGTTCCATCATCACGCGTAGCAGACAGTGCAAGTGGGTGTGCCTCCATCACTTTTGCCCTTACTTCTTCAGTCAGCACTCTCAAATAAGTCCTACTTTCAGACTCAAAATTATCACCATTTTCTATACGCCTAGTAGTGTGCAAGGCATTCGCGCTAAAGGTTCTTGCATCAATATCAAATGACATAAGTTCTCTTAATTGTTGTTTGTTAATCACTCTTTCTTCAAAGGATTTTGAAAAAATTCGAATATTTCTAATATCAATAAGGACTTCTGACATAAGTTCTGAAATTTTCTCCGCAATTGCATTAGGATTTTCTATTTTCATTAAATAATCAGCATCTTCCTCAGTAATCAAACCAAGAATCCTAGCCTGATTCAGATACGCAACATAATCAGCTTTATATGATTCAGCAGCAGCAGGAAGATCCTCAAGCTCAATCTTTCCCCACATCCTCATTACAAATTCTGTCATAACAAATTCTCCATCCAGTCTCACATCCTGTTCTGCTTTAAGGCCTTCAGGCAGCCCTCCTGGAGTCGGTACAGCACAAACATAAGTTCTTTCATTGTGTTCACCCAATTTGCCTGCCAAAGCCAACTCTACAGTTTTCACGAGATTAGCAGCTTCCACCTGTTCAGCAAGTTTAGCAAAGAAAAGAGCAGTAAAATCCTCTGCCTCAATCAATCCACTTTCTCTAGCTGTATGCAAAATTTCTAGATTCCTTTCACGCATCAACACATCTCTCATTATTCTAGCAACATCCATCCGCTCATTTATGCCTTGATCAACATTGATTCCTACAGCGCTAGCTCGTTCTAGATAGGATGAGTAGTCACGCTGGTCACTGCTCTGGGCAGCAGGAGGAAAATAGGCCTCCTGTCTTTTAACAAATTCTTTGGCAACCATATGTCCTCCACCATAGGTAGTAGCTCTTTCTTCAAGCCCCTCTTTCATAACGGATATCGCCACAGGATTTTCCTCTCTTCTTCTTAATTCAAGTGCCATAATTAGTGAATTTAAAATTTAAGTTGGAGAAAAAGCTAACATCTCCCCAGCGACTAGTCAAAAACTTATTCCAAAGATTTTAATAAAATTTAATGTTTGTTTGTTATAAAATATTAAATTAACATTCATTCTTCATGCAAACATCTACAATAAGCCAAAAAGACTATCCCTCCAAACTGCGCAACATCTACAACTCTCCACCACAACTCCACTACCGCGGCAATGCCAACCTCCTTTCCAAAACATGCATAGCAGTCGTCGGCACCCGCAAATCTACGGACTACGGACAAATCATGACCGAAAAAATAATCGAAGAACTCAGCATCCTCGATATCGCAATCGTCTCAGGCCTCGCTTCCGGCATCGACACCATCGCCCACCAAGCCGCAATCAAAAACGGCATCCCCACCATCGCTGTCCTCGGCACCGGCCTCGACAACATTTTCCCAAAAGAAAACCTCAAACTCTCCCAACAAGTCGACCTCCTCGTCTCCGAATACGCTCCCGGCACTCCGCCCCTCAAACACCATTTCCCCCAACGCAACCGCATCATCTCCGGTCTCTCAATCGCCACACTAATCGTCGAAGCCCCATCCCGATCTGGCGCCCTGATCACAGCTCGTTTCGCCCTCGAACAAGGCCGCGAAATCTACGTCCTTCCCGGCGACGTCTACCGTCCCAACTCCCAAGGAATCATCGAACTAATGCAAAGTGGCGCGGCCTACCCCATCCGCGACGGCCGAGACATCATCGCTCATCTTCAAGCCGAACCGGTTTACATGCGCCAAGTTCCCGAAGAGCGAGTTTCCCTCAATCTCAGCATTCAAGAACACCAAGTGCTCAAAGCAATCAGCCAGTTCCGCGCCACCAGTGTCGATTCCATCATCAAAAAATCCGAACTTCCAACTCAGGATGTTCTCGCTAACTTATCCTCACTGGAAATTTCAGGACTGATCACTGGCCAAAACGGCAATTACAAAAGAGCTTAAACTACGTTTGTAGCCCTGTGAACTTCTTCCAAAGTGGTCATGCCCTGCGCTACTTTGTAGAAACCATCTTCACGAATTGTCATAATACCTTCATTTCGGGATGCCGTAATCAAATCAACCGAACTGGCATTGTTCATTACAAGATTTTTCAATTCAGCACTCATTGTAATCACTTCTGCAATCACGATACGCCCTTTATAACCGGTATTACTACATTTTTCACAACCCGAAACTTTTGGAACCTCAGTCGGCACTTCAAAAACCTGACTTGGACAAGAAATTTTCTAATTCTCCACTACTTTTTCGAACTCTTCTCGTTCACTGTCAGTGATTAATTCCAGTTTTGAACAATGTTTGCACACTTTTCGCACAAGGCGTTGGGCAACAATCGTGTTTAGTGCAGGAGCAACCATAAAAGGCGGTAATCCAATGTTAATTAAGCGTGGAATTGTTTCTATCGCTGAATTTGTATGCAATGTACTTAGTAGTACATGACCGGTCAGCGCTGCTTGGGCTGCTGTCTCAGCTGTTGGCAAGTCACGAATCTCCCCTAACATCACAATGTCGGGATCCTGTCTTAGAATGGATCGTAGACCGTTCGCAAAAGTATAATCGTGTTTTTCATCAATCTGACTCTGAGTTACTCCGGGAATATTATATTCCACCGGATCTTCCAGCGTAATAACCTTGTTTTCCGGCGTATTCATTGTCCCCAGCAAAGTGTAGAGGGTGGTAGATTTACCTGAACCTGTTGGGCCTGTCACCAGTACCATTCCCTGGGAAATCGCACAGGCATTTTGTAATTTTTTCAGAGCAGTGCCTTGAAAGCCCAATTCCTCCAATCCAATATTTTTGTTATCACCACTCAAAAACCTACAAACAAAAGATTCACCGTAAGGAGTTGGAATTGAGGACACACGAACAGCAATCTTTTTTTCATTAAAGTCAAAATCATAACGACCATCTTGAGGGATGGTGTAAACATTCATCTGCATTTTGCACTGGTATTTGATTTGGTTTGCCAGGTTTTCGTAAGTCTTGGATTTGATCTCAAAAACTTTATGCAAAACCCCATCAATTCTAAATCTGACAGTACAAGACTTCGCATCCGGCTCATAATGCACATCCGAAACTCCGGTTTTTACTGCACCGAGGTTTACTAGATTCAGCGCTTCAGGCGCGGGCACTCCTTCCAATTTATCACCTAGTGATGCTAAATTCGCGATCTCTTTTTCATAAGTACCAATTTTCGCTGTATCAACAGTTTTGACAATATCAATTTTCTTGAAATCATCCTTATTTTCATAATGTTTGATCGCATAACTCATCCCTGCAATGGAAGCCAAGCTAATTACAGGTTCATAGCCTTGTTTTCTCAGCTCTTCCAAGACTGCCAAGGTTTCCGCCCTTTCATGATCCTCTACGGCAACTTTTAGCTTTTTGCCCTTTAAGTAAAAACTTACCAATCGAGCTTGTTTAGAAGTTTCCAATGGAATCAGTTTGAGGAAATCCGGATTAAGAGGAGTTTTTTCCAAATTCACATAAGACAGATTCAATTCCTTCGCCAAACGCATCACAGATTTTTCCTGAAACTCTCGATTAATCTGCCCTAGATTATCACTAGCTTTAAATTTTTTAGCAGCTTGTTTAATCGCTACCTTTTTCTTATCTGTTTTAGCCGAATCGCTCATGTGTTAGCCATAAAAATATCCTATTATTATAGCACAAAAAAAGACCCACCGGAAGTCCGGCAGGCCCCTTTTACTCTAAATTTACGCTACCTTTTTCACAGCGTCTTCAATCTTTTTAGCTCCTTTTTCACCAATTCCATCAATTTCTGACAAATCTTTCACAGAAAGTCCTTTCAACTGAGCAACTTGGCTCAATCCCGCTTCAGTCAAAGTCGCCACGATCGCTTTATCAAGTCCAAGTTCTTCCACGCCCTCAACCTTTGGTTTTTGTTCACCACCACTGCCACCACCGGCAGCTGCAGGATCTGCTCCATCAAAATCAGCAATATCCATAATATCCAACTCCCATCCGGTCAAATTAGAGGCTAAACGTACGTTTTGCCCTTGTTTACCAATCGCAAGTGGTCTTTGATCAGGTTGAACATAAATCTTCGCTCTCTTTATTTTTTCATCCAACACAATCACTGATGTTTTTGCCGGTGCCAAGGCAGTTCTAATATATTCCTCCAAATTTTCAGACCATTGAATAATATCGATTCTTTCTCCATTCAACTCGTCCATCACATTCTGCACACGCACACCTTTTTGGCCCACACATGAACCAATAGGATCAATCTTCTCATCATTTGATTTAACCGCAACTTTACATCTCACCCCCGGCTCTCTAGCAATAGATTTAACATCCACCAATCCTGACTTCACCTCAGGAATTTCCAATTCCAAAAGTTTCTTCACCAACTGAGGGTGAGTTCTAGAAATCAAAAGCTCAGGTCCCTTTGTTGTTTTGATAACTTTGTCCAAATAGATCTTTGTTCTTTGTCCTGAATAATATTTCTCACCAGGAATTTGGTGGGGAATAGGTAGATTCATAGTGATCTTGTTGTCCAAATTCAAATAGACATTTTTGCCATCAACACGATGAACGATCGCATTAACCAACTCATTTTCTCTATCTTTAAAAGTCTCATACATCACTTCTCTCTCAGCTTCTTGGATTCTTTGGATAATCACTTGTTTAGCTGCTTGCGCTGCAATTCTTCCATAATTTGACGGAGTAACATCTACTCTCACCATATCTCCAAGCTCTGCCTTTTTATTATATTTTTTGGCATCGGCTTCGTCAATTTCCAAATCAGCATTTTGCACATCTTCCATCACTTCAAAAATTTGATAGACGGTTGCAACTCCTGAGTTGTTATCAAAATCGACCTCGATTTCCTGATCCTTTGTTCCATAATCTTTACGATAGGCTGCTCTAAGCGCAGCTTTGATCGCATCAATAACATCTTCTTTTGAGATGTTTTTCTCATCGCAAAGTTGATTAATTGCGGCTAAAAATTGTGATTGCATAATTTTAGTAGTTAGTGACTGCAAAACAGGCCAGAATCAATAAATTGACCCTGACATTACGCTCGGATCATAACAGCGTTTTATGGCTTTGTAAATAGCATCTAGCGCGAAACCCCTTGAGGCCAAAAAGCGATAGGCCTTGTCCTTACGCTTCCTCGGTTCATCATTCTTCCATCTCTTAGATTTCTTCATCAGCAAGTCATAAGCAAGCGCCGCCTCATCAATTTGCGCCTCCGCCAAAACTTTATCCACCAATTTCTCATCCAAGCCCTTCAACTTAAGCTCACTCCTCAGCATATACTCTCCTCTAGGCCTAAACCTGACCCTGTCAGAAACATGGTGAGTTGCGTAATCAAAATCATTTAAATAATTAA
>JAESSS010000097.1 GCA_016763975.1 Candidatus Altimarinota bacterium | reverse complement strand
GTGCGGGCGATATAAGAAACGCCAGAAAGGAAGCCGATAAAATTATTAAAGTTGATTCTGATTTAAAGAATGTTCTTATATATGAGATGATTTTTAAGGATGTAATCGCTCCACCATTCAAGCTCGACTAAAGCCCATCACCCAAAATCGACAAGTATAGTCGTCATAGGCTATACTTGTCGTTCTACATCATGGTAACAGTCAATGACAGCGACAGCGACAGAGGGAACATACAGAGTTACATCAAACCCTCGCAAACGTAAACTGGGTCGCCCAAAATCCAAGATTCGAGTACAGCCTTCCAGCTACGCGAAGTTTTACGACAAGTCATCCCCCTATCACACATTCACATTCTCATTACCACGTGGTTACATCACTAAAGCGAACACAGAGATAGCGCGAACCTCACGAGCCATGCAGGACTTTATACGATATGAAAACCCTAGTGTACCTGAGATAGAAAAAGCTATCAGGCGCGAAGCGATGGATTTGTATATAGGTGACAAATTAACCCCGCATCAAAAGTCATCTATAACACGAACGTGGCTTGGTGGTAAGGATAAAATTGAGATAGAAGGCGAAGGAATTGCTGCCAGAAAAGTAAAGATAAAATCCAGATATAAAGGACTCAAAAAATTCGCTGAGCAGATTGACCGAGGCGTTTTCGCTTTTGTCAAAGTTAAAAACCCTCGAAGAAAGAAGCGTTATGAAAATTATTCGACGACTAATAAAGGTGTATTTATTCAATCGGATAATCAGACTGCGAAGGAAGTTGGTACGGGTAAAGATTCATACATAGAACTAACTGAAATAGATTACGAACCGACACAATTTATAACATCAAAAATAACTAAAAAGAAAATCCCCATCCCACCCCCGAGACAAGTTTTATTCCCGCTAGAATACGGTATTAATATAAGAGAATATGTTGAAGATTTACTCAGAATTCATAGACCCAATTCAACAAAGTTTTACTTACGTGGTTACTACTCAAACGAGGAAATAATTGGTGGTTACGATAGCTTAGATTTTTTAGGTTACGCTTTTGATTATATTGAGCATCAACAAAACGAGGGAAAAGGACACCCGTACTCGGGCATATTATTTATCTGGTATTAGTTATAAAATTATAGTAATATTTACAACCCTTTCACACGACAGCGACGAGGTACAAAGCAAATGAAAATCTCATATAATGAATTGATAAAAACTAGGAAAGGTTATCGAATAATGTTAACCCATTATCCATCGTGGTTTATAGCGGATAATTTTCTTTTAAGTTTATATACAGACGCTTATTATAATATCGTTGATAAAACGGGTTCATGTTTTCCCAACGCTGAAATGTTAGAGGTTGTAAATTATCAATACAAAAGATTATGTAGGGCTAAAGCAAATGGATAACAGAGAATACGTTATAGCCCAAGGTCAATATCATTTTGCTTTATACCATAAACGCCCCCGCAAACTTCTAACGCATGTCTGCAATTTGTTAATTATAAATTACAGTGATAGAAACAAAGTAAAACATCACTTTAAAAATCTTATAGAAACATCCTACGGCGGCGATTATTCTTTAGAATTTATGCAAGATTAAACAAAAGCTAATAGACAAACAAAGTGACAGCCAAAATAATCTGTACGATGGATACGGAAACTGACCCTTTCTTATACGGTCGAACACCTGAACCCTTTACACTAGGTTTTTATAACGGTAGCGGGTATTGGGAATTCGTTGGCGAAAAAGACGTACACCCCCTTACCTGCGTCGAGCAATACATAGACCATTTAGATTCACTCGACCAGTCAGAAAAAGACGACTATATAGTATACGTTCATAACGGCGGTAAATTCGACTTTTTCTTTTTCCTAGATTACATAGAAACTGGTAGCATTACCGCTATCGATGGTCGCATTGTTAAATGTAAAATTGCGGGTGTAGAGTTTAGAGACTCTTACACAATTTATCCTATGTCACTTGCAAGTTACGAAAAAGAGGAATTCGACTACACCAGCCTTGAAAAATCTGTACGTTATAAACACGAAAATCTCAGTGATATATTAAAGTATCAAAAATCTGATTGTTTAAATCTCTACAAATTAGTCGATGCTTTCGTCAATCGTTTCGGTGATGTTTTAACAGTATCGAGCGCAGCGTTCAAACAATTAAAACTTACGGGTTATGAGATTAAAAATACCAATCTAAAATATGACGAAAAATTTAGACCTTATTATTATGGAGGTAGAACGGAAGTTTTTAAATCGGGTTCATTTAAAACCGACGTAGAATATTTTGATATTAATAGCGCATATTCTCACTCTATGTTAAGCGACCATCCATCGTGTAATGAAACAACAAAATCCACCACGTTACCTACTAATAATGAAATGTATTTCGCTAACATAAAAGCAATCAGTCGAGGTGCATTACCTTATCGTGATGAACGCGGACATTTAATTTTTCCTAACGATAATATAGAGCGTGAATATTTTGTCACATCATGGGAAATAGAGGTTGGTATAAAAACCGGCACGTTGGATATTATAAAAGTTATCGAGGTTATTCAGCATAAAAAACACGCTAACTTTAAACCCTATGTTGATAAATTCTTTTCAGAAAAATATGATGCTAAAAAGAACGGGGATATTATAGCTGAGATATTTGCGAAACTTATGCTCAATTCCGCATACGGTAAATTTGCATTAGACCCACAAAAATATACATCTGTAGAGATAACAAAAGGTAAAGATTTACCCGACGAATTATTAGAGTGGTTTCAGTATTATGGGGTGACTAATACTAACGACTTACAAGATAAAATTAAAATGGATTATGAAATTAAAGAGCACGATAGGGCTTTTCGTTTAAATATATGTGGATACAAGATGACACTATCACATCCAAATATAACGATATGGGAACGTCCTGACCCTAACAGGCGTTTTTATAACACAGCGACAGCCGCTAGTATAACGGGTAAGGTTCGCGCTTTGATGTGGGAAACTATCTGCCAATGCGAGGGTGTTATCTATTGTGATACTGATAGCATAATGTGTAAAAAATTTCACGGTGAAAAATCTAACGAGCTAGGCGCGTGGAAATTAGAGTGCATCTTTGATGAATTGTATGTCGGCGGTAAGAAGTTATACGCCGGAAAAATAAAAAATAAATCCGAATGGAAAACCGCATGTAAAGGTGCGAGGTTAGATTATAAAGAGATTCGCACAATTGTACGCGATAACAAGTCTATAAAATGGTGTAATGATGCTCCTAGTTTTTCTTTGAAGAACATGCCCAAATTTATAGACAGAACCATCAGAAAAACGGTATAATAAGCCATGCACAAAATAATAGAAAATAATTTAAAACTAATGCCCGATAAATCTTTATTTATAGACACCTGCTTTCACGACTATTTAATGATTTACAACTTTGAAGATGGGGTTGGTCATTGTAGAGATTTCTTTGATTTCGGTTTAGAGGTATCGGAGATTATGAAAACAGTTACTTTTATAGCAGTTGAACCGGCGGGTTATGAGAATAGCATTGCAAACGGAATTAAAAACATTTGCGAGCTTCAATTAGATTGCAACTATAAGGAGCAATATTTGAAAGAAGGCGTAGGCGCACCTGTAATCTATAAAGTAAAGGTCACAGTTGAAGAAATAGAACCTTTATGAAATATAACGCCTGAACTAACCGGAGAGCGGAATATGAAAACGACTGACGGATTGAGTGATAGAGCAGATAAGTTACAGCATGACTTAGCAACAGAAACGGCGGGTAGTGAGTCCGCGTTAAATGACTTGTTAT
>JAESSS010000096.1 GCA_016763975.1 Candidatus Altimarinota bacterium | reverse complement strand
TGAGTATTTTTAAATATATTAAATATAAGGATAGCTGGTATGAAAAGAAATATAGGTTTATTAGTTCTGTTTGGGATGTTTGGTTCAGAAGCAAGTCTTTTTGCTCAGCCTGATATTAATATGCATCATACGTATGATGCGGCTGATATTAATGTGAATCATACGCATGTTGTTAAAACAAGTGGTAATGAATCATCATTTGATGAAATGCTTGAATCAGTTAAGAGAAATGTTGCTCCAGGAGTAGCTACAGGAATAATCGAAGGAATTACTGAAGCGTGTCTCAGTCTTGGTCGTAATGAAATTGACGACAGTAGAATCGTTGCTGCTATTATTGCGTCAGATGTTGCTGGATCAGTATCAAGTCTTTGTGCTGAAGCATGGCGAAAAAATCCAGAACAGTTTTTACAGATTGATGAAGGAGCCGGTTCATATTTCGCAGAAAAAAGCATACATAATACAATCAAATATCTTACAGGATTAGTTGTTATAGACATGCTTGCTGAAGACGATGGAGTGTCTGCTAAAAGTAAAAAACTGTTACTTGAAAAATGGGTCAATAATTTATCTCGAGGTCGTCAAATAAGTGAAAAAGTTACATCACAAATCTTATGTGAAGGGGCTTTGAGGACTGTGACTGAAGGATTTTTTATAGAAGAAGGTAATGGTTCTGAAGATAAAATGGTTTGGAATCCGATACTCGGTTTGAGTTCTTTTGCAGGTTCTTTTTGTGGTGAACAGTTAGCTAATTTATTTGTTGATGGCAAGTCAGACTCAAAAGTAAAATTAAAGCGAGCACAAAGATTGCGTCGTTTGGCTTCAACTTTGGGTGGTAGTTTTATGAAAGTAATTGCACATGATAAAGTTAAGAAATGGAATTATGAAGGAATGGAATTAGTCAATGATAGTCTTTTGTTACAAGCAACGCCTTTTTTAATTGGTGGTGGTATCATTTCTGGCTTTGCTTTAGTTGCTCCACTGAAAGGGAGTACGCAATCTGCAAAATTTTTGAAAAGTTTAATTGATATTATTGGTAGTATTGCAAAGGTTGTAAAGATATTTCATCAAAAATAATAAATATTGATTCTTTCTTTAAAAGGAGCTTTCTACCAGAAAGCTCCTTTTTTTTAATTAAAACTCTCTTTTTAATTAGAATACTCATTTTTGATCTAATCCCGCTTGTTCTATCGATAGAGTCGATCTATTTTAATAATGGTATTAAAAATAGTGCCGCATTAAAAAGTTATAGTTTTATTGAATTATTTAAGGATTATGTATGAATAAATATAAAAAGTTTTTACAAGTAGTTTTTGCTCTGAGTTGTTTTTCTTTGAGTGCTGCGCAAAAAAATGATGAAAATGTTGATTCTAATGCTGTGATAAGGCATGAACATCATCACGTTCATGAACATAAAAATGGGTCAAGTTTCGAAGAAGTTGTTGTTTCAGCAAAGAACAATCTTTTGCCTGGTGCAGTTAAAGGCTTTGCTGAAGGTTTGGCCTTGGCTGGTGGAGAATTAAAAAAAATTGATGGTAAATATGCTCCGGTTGTAGCGGATGCCCTTGAAGGTGTCGCTTCAGCAAGCATGGATGCTCTCCGTGAGAACTCTGATGAGCTCACAGAACGAGAAGCAGGGTACGCCCCGTTTTTCGGTGAAAAAATTGTACATAATATGGTTAAGTATTTAGTTGGATTATATTTACTTGATTTTGATAAGAATATTTCTAAAAAAGATAAAGTTGCATTTGTTCAAAAGTATGTTAATAGTTCAGCTCGAGGACAAGATGTTTTAGGAACGGGACTCTTGCGTGGTGGATGGAATTTCTTGATTCGTACGTTTACAGAAGGTGCGACTGCCCATGATGAAACGTTAGAATTTCAGTGGGAAAAGGGCGTGGCTGGTGCATCAGGTGCATTGGTTACAGAAGCGTTAACTAAATATGCTCTGTTTAGAAAATGTAATGCACGAAAAGTAAAGCGTCTGACTCGTTTTATGTCCCCAGTTGTTGGATCGATCTTTAAAGTATTGCTTCCAACATTGTTACAAAAATCTGGACAGAAGCTTTCAACTTCAACAGAAGTTACTAAATTCGATGGTCTGTTTACACAATACTTGTTGAGTTCAAAAAGTATGCTAATCACTTCTGTTTTTTTGAGTGTTGCTGCAGGAGCAACAGCACATCCAGTTGGCGAACGATTTTTGAATAATTTCAAGTCGTTGCTTAAAGTTTTCAACTTAGTTAAAGATGTTGCAACTCCTTCAATTAAAATTAGTCACCGTTAAAGAAAAATAATATAAAAAAAAGAGAGCCGTTCTAGATCTAGAACGGCTCTCTTTTTTAATTCTCTTAAAAGTTTAATCCCAGTCGAGAGATCCAGCTGTTTTGTATTCAGTAACTCGTGTTTCGAAGAAATTCTTCTCTTTTGTTAAGTCAACCGATTGCGACATCCATGGAAATGGATTTGCAGTTCCATATATTTGTGGAAGGCCAAGCCGTTCAAGGCGTCGATCAGCAATGTGCTCAACATATTCGACAAACTGTTGGCTGTTAATACCGAGCATTCCTTGAGGACATGCATCAAGAGCATAGTTCGATTCAAGAATAACAGAATGTGCGATCATGTCGGTTATCTCTTTTTGAAATACTGGCGTCCAGACACTCGGATTTTCTTCTTTAATTGCGTTAATCAAGTCACATCCGAAGGCGAGATGGATACTCTTTATCGTTTTAAACTTTTTTTTGAGAAGCAACACCCTCAATGAATCCCCCTTCGAGGGCCATAACCCAGATAATAGGCAGGAAATTATTAATGAAGTAAACCCTTTTCTCAGAAAGATTGAGGCGTTTAGAGAACAGCTGTTTGATAATGCTTCTGTTGTAATGAAGGGATTTTCTGAACAAGACTGCGGCCTGGACAGCCCCAAAGAACACAGCCTTTTTGGTAGTGTGGGACCGAGGCGGATTACATTGATGCACTGTAGGGGTATTTTTAGCCCTAGTCGGGACCAGCTCAGGTTTGGTGGCGCTCGTGATGATAGTTCTGATTCTAGGGAAGCTAGAGATTCGATGGCAAAACTAAAAACTGGCGATGCTGTAAGGGTGATGATTCGTAAAGGAGTATCATCGGTTTTGATTGAGAATGCTTGATTTATTAGCTGAGCGTGGGTAGATTGTTTTGGGCTTAATTCCAAAAAACTATGGCGATTCAACGTGTACTTATCAGCGTTTCGGACAAGAGTGGTATTGTTGATTTTGCTCAGAAGTTAGCGGATGCGGGAGCGGAGATTTTGTCGACTGGTGGAACTGCTCGTGTTTTGAAGGAGGCTGGGATTGAAGTGGTGGATGTAAGCGATTACACAGGTTTTCCGGAGATGATGAATGGTCGTGTGAAGACTTTGCACCCAAAAGTGCATGGTGGTTTGCTCGCGCTTCGTGACAATCCGGAACATATGAAAGAAGCTGAGGAAAATGATGTAAAAATGATTGATATGGTGGTGGTAAATCTTTATCCATTTGAAGAGACTATTGCTAAAGAAGGGGTTGAGGAAGCCGAGGCGATTGAAAATATTGATATTGGTGGGCCGTCGATGATTCGCTCGGCTGCGAAGAATTTTAGATTTGTGACAGTGGTGGTGGATCCTGCAGATTATGATTCGATTGATTTGGAAATGGATGAGGCTGGGAGGAAAAAATTGGCACGAAAAGCTTTTACAATGACTTCTCGTTATGATTTGGCGATTGATAATTATTTCAGGGAGGTTTGTGATGAGCCGGAGTTGATGAATTTGCATTATGAAAAAGTTTCGTCTTTGAGATATGGGGAAAATCCTCATCAAAAGGCGGCATTCTTTCGTAATCCAGATAATGAAGATTCCAACATTACCAATGCCAAAGTGCTGCACGGCAAACAACTTTCATTCAACAATATCGTCGATGGCAATTCTGCTCTTGAGTTGGTGAAGGAATTCAAAGATCCAACGGCGGTTTTTATTAAACATAATAATCCTTGTGGTGCGGCTTCGGCAGATACGATTGAAGAAGCATTTAGAGAGGGTCATGGCGTGGATCCAATGTCAGCTTTTGGTTGTATCATTGCGGTGAATCGTGAATTTACAGATGAGATGGTGGATTACATGAAGGAACAAAAAATGTTCGTGGAAGTGGTGATGGCACCTTCTTATTCTGAAGGTGCGTTGAAGAGATTGATGACTAGGAAGAATTTGAGGATTTTGGATCTCGGTGCGCTGAAGAGAGATTTGATGAGTACTGATGTGAAGAAAGTGGCTGGGGGGATTTTGATTCAGACCAAGGATACTTATGAGTTGAAGCCGGAGGATTTGAAAGTTGTGACTAAAAAAGCCCCTTCAGACGAAGAAATTCAATCGATGTTATTTGCGACACAGGTTTGTAAACATGTGATGTCCAATGCTGTAGTGATGGCCAAGGGTCGCACTGTGACGGCGGTTGGGGCGGGACAGATGTCTCGTTTGGATAGTGTGTATATTGCTGGGAAAAAGGGCGGAGATCGCGTAAAGGGTTCTGTGATGGCTTCGGATGCTTTCTTTCCGTTTACGGATGCGATGGAGGCGGCTATTGAGCTCGGTGTGACGGCTATTATTCAACCGGGAGGCTCGATTCGTGACGAAGAAGTGATTGCGAGAGCGGATGAGTTGGGCATAAGTATGGTATTCTCAGGAAGAAGATATTTTAGACATTAGAGTATGAAAAATCCTGTTGCTGGAAAGTATAAAAAATCGGCTTTGGTGTTTTTGGTGCTTTTGTTTCTTGTTTCTTTGTTTTTGAATAAACTTGTGATTTTGGCTTTTGTTTTGTTGCCCTTTTTGCTGGTGCTTGTGGCTTTGAAAAAGTGGGACAATGATGTGATGTGGCATCTTGTTTCGGTGGTGGTTTTGTATCCTGTCTGGATGTATTTTATGATCGGGATAGCTTTTGGTTTGGAATCTTCCATAGCAATCTTGGTGGCGATAGTGGCTTTTGTAGTGCTTTACTTCTTTATCTGGAGAGAGTTTTGGAAATGGATCGATCTGAATGTGAAGCATTGGTTGATGGGAGCTTTTGTACTTTTTGCGCTTATTTCTTTTGCTTACATGCAAATTGCGATGGATTGTGCTTTTGCTGGAGAAAAGGGCACAACGGATGCATTGATCAGCACTTGTAAACTTTTGAGCATCAAAATGTCTACCTCTGGAGGCAGGTTTGTGATGGCGCTTTCTTATACCGTGGTAGTCGGGCCGGCTTTGATGACGGCGGCAATGGTAGTGAATTATTTTGTTTTTAATAAGAAGAAATGACTTTATTAGAGGCTTTAATTTTAGGGATTATCCAAGGTATTAGTGAATTTCTACCTATTTCTTCGAGTGGGCATTTGGTTTTGGGAGAGTACTTTTTGGGTTTGGATGTGAGCGAATTAAAGAGCTTTGATGTGGTGGTTCATGTGGGGACTTTGTTGGCTATTTTGGTTTATTTTTGGAAAGATATTTGGGGACTGATTCGCGCTGTGTTTGTGAAAGATGAAAAATATCGGCCTCTCTTAGGATGGATTATTGTGGGAACTATTCCGGCGGTTTTTGTGGGGCTGTATGGGGAAGAATTTATTGATTCAATTTTTAGAGATGTTTATATGGTGGCTTTGGCGATGACTGTGATGGCTGTGGTGTTTTTGATAGGAGAATGGGTGCATCGCAAGCGTGGGCCGAGCAAGATGAATTGGTGGAAAGCATTGTTGATTGGTGTGGCTCAAGCCGTGGCGATAATTCCGGGAGTGTCGAGGAGTGGTTCGACGATTGTGGTTGGTTTGTTTGCCGGGATAAAACGTGAAGAAGCTGCGAGGTTTAGTTTTTTGTTGGGAGCGCCGGCGATTTTTGGGGCGGGACTGCTGACTAGTTTAAAAACTGGTGGAGAGTTGGGAGTTTCAATTGGACCTTTGGTGGTAGGGTTTCTCAGTGCATTTATTTTTGGACTTTTTGCTGTGTGGGGATTGATGAAGTTCTTGAAAAAACACTCGCTAGTAGTTTTTGCGGTTTATCTTTTGATCGTCGCTGCGTTGGTGTGGTGGCAAGCAGGGATTGTTTGTTGTGAGCCACCTGTGGAACTTACGCTATCTATTTAGTGGATGGTTGGAATCTATAGGAATTCCATCATGGTCGTAATATGCGATCCCTTTTTCATCTCGAGGAATAAACACACCTCCTTCCCTATCATCTCGAGAACCACCTACTTCTTTGAGAAACTCAATTGCCTCTTCCTCTCCAGCCCTAAGTCTAATTAAGCGAGCTTCTTCTGCCCTATCAAATCGGCCTAGTTCCCTATGCACCCTCTGTACTGGTTCACGTATAGCGTTTATACTTGCACGTCTTCGGGCGCTATCATTTAGATAATGGCCTGGAGGAATAGGATTATTGTCATGATCGTGGGAGGCAATTCCTGTTTCTGGATCACGCAGGATATGAACATGACCTTCGCGGTCATCTCTACTTTCATCTTCTGTTCTATCTGGCCATTTTTTTTCCATGCCCTGATTTTGGAGTACTAATTAAACATTGTCAATTTTTAGTGGACAAAAAGTTGGATTATTAGTATGCTTGCTGAAAATAATTACTCTCATTTTATGGCTAACATAAAGGATTACAAGATAGCGACACTGGGAAGCCATACTGCCCTGCAGATACTGAAGGGTGCGAAGGATGAGGGTTTTGAGACTATTTGTATTTGCCAGAAGGGTAAAGAGAGGCCTTATGAGAGCTATGGAGTGGCTGATGAAATTATCTTGGTTGATGATTTCAAAGATTTTTTCAAAATTGAACAAGAGTTGATGGATAAGAATGCTATTTTGATTCCTCATGGATCATTTGTGGCTTATGTAGGTGCAGAAAACATGATGGATATCAAAGCGATGTACTACGGGGACAAAGGGATTTTGGAATGGGAATCTGATCGTAGCAAGGAGAGAGAATGGTTATTGGATGCTGGAATCAAGGTTCCAAGGGTTTTTGATAAACCTGAAGATATTGATAGACCGGTGATTGTGAAATTTCATGGAGCGCATGGTGGCAAGGGATATTTCCTAGCTAATACTCCTGAAGAATTTTATGAACATTATGAAGAATACAAAGGCAAAAAGGGTCATGAAGAATATGTTTTGCAAGAATATATTGTGGGAGTGCCGGTTTATACTCATTATTTTTATAGTCCGCTGACTGGTGAGCTAGAGATAATGGGATTTGATAAACGTTATGAATCAAATGCTGATTCGATCGGTAGGATTGCTGCCAAGGATCAAGTGGATGCGGGTATCAAAACTACTTATACAATTACGGGGAATGTGCCGATTGTGTTGAGGGAATCACTTTTGCCTCAGCTTTTTGAAATGGGTGAAAATGTAGTGAAAGCATCGAAAAAACTTGTAGATAAGGGATTGTTTGGACCTTTCTGTTTAGAAGGAATTATTGATCCAGAACTGAATTATTTTATTTTTGAAGTATCTGCTCGAATCGTTGCAGGTACAAATCCTTATATAAACGGATCTCCATATACTTGGCTTAGATATAACGAACCGATGAGTACTGGACGTAGACTGGCGCGTGATATCAAAGAGGCGATTGAGTCTGACAGACTTGATGAAGTACTTGGCTAACCTTTCAAAATGGAGATTAAAGAAGCACAATCAATTTTAGACGAATTCGTAGAAAGTGAGAGCTTGCAGAGGCATTGCAAGTCTGTGGCTTGTTCTATGAGGCATTTTGCTCCAGAGGGAGAGAAGGACATGTGGTATGTGGTGGGACTTTTGCATGATTTTGATTATGAAAAGTGGCCGGAGACGCATCCTGACAAGGGGCAGGATATTTTGAGGGAACGAAGTTTGGATGAGGAGAGTGTGATTGCGATTTTGAAACATGATGATAGGAAGGGGCCGGTGCGGGAAACAGCTATGGAAAAAACACTATTTGCGGTTGATGAGCTAAGTGGTTTTGTGGTGGCGGTGTCTCAAGTGAGGCCCGATAAGATGATTGGAATGAAGGTTAAATCAGTAAAAAAGAAGATGAAGGCCAAGAGTTTTGCGGCTGCGGTGAATAGAGATGATTTTTTGAAGGGGGCTGGGGAATTGGGAATAGAGTTGGAGGAATTGATCCAAGGAGTGATTGATGCCTTGACTGAGAGTGCAGATGAGTTAGGATTAAGCTAATTTTTTTTTATTATGAATATTGCAGAAATTTTAAAGGGATACGACAGAGACCAAGTACGCATAGCTGTACTCGGTGGGCATAGCGCGCTGGATGTTTGTCATGGAGCCAAGAAACATGGTTTTGAGACTGTTGTTGTGGCGCAGAAGGGACGGGAGAAAACTTTTGAAAAATATTATAAGAGCCGTGATGGCAAAGGTTGTGTGGATCATGTGATTTTGGTGGATAAATTTGAAGATGTGCTGGATGAGAAAGTGCAGGATCAACTGAGAGAGCTGAATTGTATTTTCATTCATAATCGATATTTCTGGGTTTATTTTTCTGATTTCTCTAAGGTGGAAAAGGACTTTAAAGTTCCAATTTTTGGTTTAAGAAAAGGAGTTTTGCTTGAGGAAAGGGATGTGGAAAAGAATCAGTATTATCTTTTGGATCGAGCTGGGATTAGAATTCCGAGAATTTATAACGGGGCGGGACGAATTGATCGTTTGGTTTTGGTAAAAGTGAATGAGGCGGAACGTAAATATGAAAGAGCGTTCTTTTTTGCTAATTCACCTAAACATTTTGAGGAGGAAGCGGAGAAACGCATTAAGAGCGGCTTGATCACTCGAGAAGCTTTGGAGGCTGCGGTGATTGAGGAATATATCGTGGGAGCGCATATTAATTTAAATTACTTTTATTCACCTTTGACTGGGGAGTTGGAATTGATGGGGACGGATACGCGTCGTCAGACAAATTTGGATGGGCTTTTGAGATTGCCAGCCAAGGAGCAGGCATTGGTGAGGGAATTTATAGAGCCAAAGATTATTGAGACTGGGCATTATGCAGTGACGATGAAAGAGAGTTTGCTGGAAAAGGCTTTTGTGATTGGGGAGAAATTTGTAAAAGTGATGAAACAGGAATATATGCCGGGAATGATTGGACCCTTTGCTTTGCAGGGTGCAGTTGCGGCTGATGAGGGCAAAGAAGAATTTGTGATTTTTGATGTTTCAATGAGGATTCCAGGATCACCAGGAACAAAATTTACTCCATACTCAGGTTATTTGTACGGTGAAAGTTTGAGTTATGGTGAAAGGATTGCGATGGAAATTCGAGATGGGCTTGATAGTGATAGATTAGAGGAACTACTTACTTAGTCTCCAATATGAAAGTACTTGTTTTAGCAGCTGGGCGTAGTACAAGAATGGCACCTTTGGGTGACAAGAATTTCTTGGATTTCATGGGCAAACCACTTTTGGCCCGTCAGCTAGAGATGCTGGAGGGTTTTGGTGAGATTATTGTGGTTGGGGGAGCGCATAATTTGGAGGCGATTCGTGAGTTGGGGGGTAAAGGTTGTGGAGCAAAAAGATTTAGATGCCGGTATGTGTGGAGCTGTTTTGGCGGCCAAGGATCTGTTGGGTGATGAGCCTGTTTTGATTTTTAGCTCGAATGATGTTGTGGACAAGAGTGCTTTTGAGTTGGTGAGGAAGGCTGAGGGAGCTGATAGTTTCTTGTTGGGGAAAAAAGTAGATAAATATTTTCCCGGGGGATATCTAAAAGTTAAAGATGATTTTATCGAAGGAATCGTAGAAAAACCGGGAGAAGGCAATGAACCTAGCGATTTAGTAAACTTGGTAGTGCATTTGCACAATAATCCTCAGCGTTTAGTGGAATATATGGAAAAGGTTTCCAGTGAGAGTGATGATCTGTATGAAGTGGCTTTGGACAATATGATCAAAGATGGAGTAAAAATGAAAGCGGTGGAATATGACGGATTTTGGCAGCCGATTAAATATCCTTGGCACATCATGAAGGTGTGGAAATATTTCATGGGTGCTGGAAACATTCATAAATCTGCGCAGATTGCGGATAGTGCTGTGGTCAAAGGAGATGTGATTATGGAAGAAGGTGTGAAGATTTTTGATAATGCAGTGGTGATGGGGCCTTGTTATCTCGGCAAGAATGTTGTGGTGGCGACTGGGGCTTTGGTGAGGGAATCGAGTGTTGGGGCTGGATCGGTGGTGGGATTTGGTACTGAGGTGGCGAGGAGTTATTTGGGTGAAAATGTTTGGCTACATTCTAATTACATTGGGGATAGCGTGATCGGCAATAATGTTTCCTTTGGTGCAGGGTCGCTGACGGCTAATTTAAGGCTGGATGAGAAGGATGTGAGCTCTGGAGGTTCAGATGTCGGTGCCAACAAGTTTGGGGCTGTGATCGGCGATAATGTACGTGTGGGGGTGCAGAGCAGTTTGATGCCGGGGATTCGTGTGGGTGGAGGTAGTTTTATCGCTTCCGGAATAGTGGTTGGGCAGGATATTGAGGCAAATTCGTTTGTGAGGGGTAAATGGGAATTAAAGATTTCGGAGAATAAGTGTAATGTGGCTGAGATGAATCGTGAAAACTTTAAAAATGAGTAAAAAAATAATGCTTTCAGCGGTGATGCTGAATTTTAATTGTAAATATTTCCCCAAAATGTGTGTGGATGCTTTTCGCAAAGGTGAAATGGATTTTGAATATGAAATGATCGCTGTGGACAATGCTTCTACTGATCCGATTTCCTTAGGGTATTTGGAGAAAGCTGCTGAACAAGGATTGGTCGAATATGTGAAGTCCCCTACTAATCTAGGTTTTGGAGGTGGAAATAATTTGGGAGCCAAACAAGCCCGTGGCAAATATGTGCTGATATTGAATCCAGATATTTTTGTAGAGACAGACTCGATCCAAAAATTAGTGGACTATATGGAAGCGCATCCTGATGTGGGAATTATGGGGCCAAAGCTGATTTATCCTGATGGCAAAGTGCAAGATTCTTGTAGGAGAAATATGAGCTTTTGGGATTTAGTGATTAAAAGAACTTTTTTGAAGAAGATTTTTAAGAAAAGAGTAGATACTTATACGATGGAGGATTTTGATCATGAAACTACGAGAGAAGTGGATCTTTTGGTGGGAGCTTGTTTCATTCTTCCGCGGGAATTGTATGAAGAAATTGGTGGATTTGATGAAAGATACTTTTTGTTTATGGAGGATTTTGATTTGTGTAAGGAAGTTTCGAAACGTGGCAAAAAAGTAATCTACTATCCTGAAGTTGGAGTGACTCATAATCACAAACGTTTGAGTGGTGGATCTTTGTGGAAGTTGCTGCGCAAAAGAGTGTTTTGGATACACATATCTTCAGCCTTTAAATATTTCTGGAAGTGGCGTTAGGCACTACGCTTAGGTGACGGATCATTTCTCCCAAATTGCAGTTCTATCAATTGCCCCATCGGTTTATCTTTCATTTCAGGCTTTGATTCAGCCTTTTTAGGCCTCAAAGCCATCATAGCATCACTACAGAGTTTGGCCACGATTCCTGCGCCGAATCTTTTCGACCTATCTGTGTCTCCGACAACGAGCCCTAAACATTTATTGAGATTAGCAACCATTGTGCTGCATATCATGGTTATATCGGCGACAGTACTGGCAGCTTTGAGTTTTTCGTTGGTGAGGTCAATAATTCCGCGTACAGCAATTGCATCAGGACCTTCGCCTAAAGCTTTGAGTGTGGAATGTGATGAATTGGTATTTCTGGCATGTCGCTCATTAAATATAGGTGTTTCTTTGTATCAGAGTTTTGGCTAGTAGAAAAGGCCAAATAGGTGTGAGGTGTTGTCTTTGGGGTCGGTTAGTTTGCTGAGGGAAAGGGAGGAAGTGCGTCTGTAGAGTTGGAATTTTGGGTAATTTAGACTTTTGAGTAAGACATAAAGGCTTTCCGGGGAATCGATTGCTGTGGTGTCGGGGTTTCCTGTGTCGGCGAGGTCTGTGAGGGCTTTGAGTGTTTTGTTCTTGGGAGTTTCTAGGTATTTGAGGGTTTGTAGATCGTGGGAATATGATTTATCTTCGGGCATGAGATGGGAAAAATCTACGCTGGCGATGATGAAGGCGTCTTTGGGAAGTCTTGTTATTAGTTCGTCTAATTTTTCTTCGGGAGTTCCCTGTTTGATTGTGATTGGGAGGATTTCAGCGTCTGGGAAATATTTTTCAATAAAATCCAAGTGAATCGTGATTCCGTGTTCTTTTTGCATGTTGTCAGGCTCGATGTTTTTTGTTTGGATGTAATTAATTCCGTAGCCGAAATGGTTAGGGCTGAGGAGGACTATTTTGTCTGTTGCTGGGATTTTTTGGTACATTTCGTCGATTATACTTTCGACAAAAAGATGATGTGGAATGATTGCTGCCTTTGGAGTTTGTGGGCTGCAGGAAGAGAGCGCGGCAAGGATTGCCGCGCTCGTTCCGATAATTTTTAGTAGTTTTGCCATGCTGCTGATGAGGTTCCTCCCCATTCGATGACAGTGAATCCATCTCTAGGAATTGATCTGAGGGTTTGTGCTTGGATTTGTATTTTTCTATCTGTTGGATGGTAATACATGAAAATACGGATCAATGAATCCGGACTTGGCTCGATGGACATTGGAGCGATTTCATTGAAATCGCGAGTTCCAACAAAGGAAATTGAAAAGTAGTCCTTGTCTTCTTTGAGCATTCTTGGGAGCCAGAATTCTGTGAAGTCATCTTCTTCTTGTTGGTTTAGACCGAGTTTTGTAAGGCTATCGTCGAGGAATTTTTCGACATCATCACGATGTACTGAAAATCCAGCACGCGGATCTATTCCACCGTCTTTTTCACCTTCCCAATAAAGATATGGATAAGTTTGACCGTCTGCGTAGTTATAGAGTGTGCCATTAGGTTGAGCGTGGACTGTCCATCCATCACGGCCATAGTCTGGAATTGTTTCTGTGAAGCGATCGATGAAAACTTGAACCTTTACGTCCATTGGCTCTTCAGGATAGAGGTAAATAACTGGTTTTCCGCATTCTGCTGGTGGTCGGGCAAAATCAGCAATAAGCATAGACCAGCGGTCAAAGGTATCTTGCCAGAAAAGAATCGGATTTGCTGCTACAAAATCTTCGAAATTGTCGAAGACTGCTGCTTCATTTGTGGAAGTAGAGTACTGGGAAGTTGCAGTGTAAATATCGTAAGTATTTGAAAGAAGCTTTTGTTCATCCCATGGAGTATCTTTGTCGTGCTCAATGTAAACTGGATTTTTTGCTACAAATAATTCGATACCTTCCGATGTTTTGCCCACAGATTTGAGACCTGCGGCACTGACATCTTTTTCGATACCATAACAATTACCTATAATGCCACAGCCTGTTGGACGGAAGCCATAATTATCTTTCATATTACTTTTGCCACCATCGTTCCAGGTAATAGTGGTACCTACACCTTTAAAGAATTCAGGATCATAACTATAAGTCGCAATAGAACCGTCTGGCGATTGAACTGTAAAACAAGCATCTGAACCGGAATAAAGATCACCGGCATCAGAATCACTAAAACTTAATTCTCCGTAAGGTTTATCTACTAAATTGTAATGGTTATAGAGATAGTCAGTAGTAAGGTATTCATTTGTTCCCGGAATTTTCAGTGTTTCCGGCAAAACAATTCCATCAATAGTGACGTCATCACCGTCTTGTAAAAGTGGGTATAGGGAAGATGAGATCCATTGATTATTGCTACTGTATTTTTCTAAATGAACCAGGTTGTTGTTTCCTTCATGCCAAGCAAAACGATAGAGGTCTGCGGAAAAGGATGGCCCATCTGCTCGGAGATTCATCAAAATCAGCTTCCATCCTTTGTATTTTCCTGCGTTAATTTCCCCAACTTCAAAGAATTCAAAACGCTCAGCAAAGTAACCACTCCAAGTCGTGCCACTAGACCATTCATTACTATTGTCATAAGCTTGGGCAATTTGGGCACCGGTTTCCTTTGAAACAACCCTGTCAGTATCTATCTGTTTAGGCTCGGTAAATGTGACATCCTGCTTGAAGTGGTCGGTCATTTCTCCGAATGGCTTTGTTTCCTCTTCAGTTTCCTCCTCTTCCTCAAGCTCTTCGCTTTCTTCAGTGGGTTCAATAGTTTCTTCTTCTTCGTATTCAAAATTAAAAAATTGGCATCCGCTCAAAACAAAAAGTGAGAGGACTAAAATGCTTAGTTTTCGCATGGCTGAGTTGTTAAATGCTGAGGTGATTCTACAGGTCAATGTGGGCTGCTGCAAATTCTCGAATCACTTGGGGATAGTATTTCTTCTCGAGGGCTTGGACTTTTTCTTTTAGAGATTCTGGAGTTTCGTCGTCGTCGATTGTGCAGGTTTTTTGGAGGATTATTTCGCCTGTATCTACACCTTCATCGACATAGTGAATAGTCATACCGCTTTCTGTTTCTTTGGCTTCGAGTACTGCTTCGTGTACAGATTTGCCGTAGAAATTTTTGCCAGAATACTTTGGAATAAGTGCAGGATGTACGTTGATGATTTTTTTGTGAAAAGCTTTTGTGATTTCTGGGCTGAGGATTTTCATATAGCCGATCATCACTATTAAATCTGGGTTTATTTCTTGTAGTTTATTGAGAAGATTTTGTTCGTAGTCGTCTTGGGGAATATGGATAGCTTGTGTACCGAAATCCTTGGCTTTTTGCATCGCTCCACAGTTTTCCTTATTGGAAATAACTGCTTCCAGAGAAATTCCGGACATTTTGCCGGCTTTCATCTCGTCGATGATAGCCTGGAGATCAGTGCCGTTGGTTGAGGCGAGGACTACGATTTTGTACATTATTTTATTTTTAATCCGAGCTTTTTCTTAATCATGATGCCAGTCTTTGTCATGGCAAGTCCACCCAAAGCTGTTTCTCTCAATTTTGGTGACATCAGTTCAGCTGCGTCTCTCATCGCCTCAATTACTTCGTCGAGTGGGATGAAACTTTTGACGCCGGCCATAACCATGTCTGAGGCACCGATGGCGTTCATGCAGCCAATGGCGTTTCTTTTGATACAAGGCACTTCGACGAGGCCGCCGAGAGGGTCGCAAGCGAGGCCAATATAACTTTTGAGTGCGATTGCTGCGGCGTGGAAACATTGTTCTGGAGTGCCGCCGCGCATTTCGGTTAGGCCTGCGGCCGCCATTCCTGCGGCGGCACCAACCTCTGCCTGACATCCGCCTTTGGCGGCTGAGAGTGTGGCATTTTCGGCAATGATAAGTCCGATAGTTGAGGCACAAAACATTCCTCTAAGTAGTTTTCTTTTGCCGGCTTTAAATGATTCTGATGCGGAAAAGAGAACACCGGGAACGACGCCGGCACCTCCGGCTGTTGGGAAAGCTACTATTCTGTTCATGCAGGCGTTTTGCTCCCCTACTGCTGTGGCGTAGGCCATAGCGCGAAGTGTTACTTTGTTGCCCATCATGTTTTTGACATTTTTTAATGCGGCATAGATTTTTTTGGCATCGCCACCAACCATACCCATTTTGGATTTCTCCTCTGTTTTGACACCTTTGCGCACAGCGTCATACATTGCATCGCGAACTTTTTTCATTTGGTTACGTACAGAAGCAATAGACTTGTGTGCACGTTCCGCTTCGAATCTCTTAGCAACTTCAGAAATTGGCAAATTGTGTTTTTTGCATAATCTCAATATCTCTTCCGAATTTGTGAATTTGTATTCCATCATTGTTTTTCAAGTTTAGAAAGTGAACGCATAAAATCGATACCCTCGGTGTTTTTTTCGATATCCTGAACCTGAGCAAGAGTAATTCTTGTATGACCAAGTGCAATTACACTGAGAGTTTTATCTTTATATGAAACCTGTTGGGTATTTACGACTTCGATATTTATTTTTTTGAGCTGTTCTTTAATTTTCGGCAATACGTCAGCATTTTTTTTGTGACAAATAATAAGCGAAAGGTATTTGCCGGCACGTCCATGTAAATGTACTGGGAAATTATCAATTTTGAGAATCTCTATCATTCCCCCACCAACAGAAGAACCAATCATCGACATCTTGCGATCCCTATTCTCCAACACTATACGCACAGTGTTTGGGTGATAATCCTTGCCGAGATCTTTCTTAATAAATTCATATTGGATCTTTTTTTTCTTGGCAATTTCAAAAGCCTCTTTGAGGCGGGAATCACTGGTCTTAAACTTCATTATCCCCGCAAGCAGAGCCAAATCCGTGGCATGTCCTTTGTAAACTTCGCCAAAAGAACCATGCAAATAAAAGGTCGCTTTCTTCGGAGTGCCGTGAAAAAGAGCACGTGCAAACTGACCAATTTTGCAGGCGCCGGCAGTGTGCGAGCTAGATGGCCCGACCATTATTGGGCCGGCGATATCAAAGATGGATGTCTCAGACATAGTTTGTAAATTGGATGTTTTCTCCAGTTTAGCAAAGCTACTCTTTTTGTCCATACTTTTAATTATAAAACGCTTCCTTATCTGTCCATGGCATGTGGTTGCGCAAACCTCTGTTGCTTTGATATAGTCTCTTGAAGCGTTAAGTAATGGATTATCCATATGATGCCTTAGCCGAATCTAATATTGGCACCTTGACAACAAGTATCTAGAAGCATGAGATCTGGTTAAGAAATCTCTTCTCTCACACAATCCCTTGGGAAGACAGATTTTCTTCACCAGGTCTCACGCTTTACAATGGTTCTTCCTGACCAACTGAACCGAACTGCAACTTCCCTTTACGGGTTGGGCCTGGTTCACTCCTTGTTTCTTCGGAAACATGCTGGGTGCACATCAACAGGCAGTCGTTGGTACGACCGAAAATATTGTCCAAAGTAAGGCTGTATACCTCAAGATCGGTCTCTTGAAAAAAATAAAAACAAAAAAGATTATAGGCTTTTATATTTGCTTACTGATCAAGATTTTTGCCCTCATTTATGGGGGTTTTTTCTTTGTCTAATTATTGGCATTACATAAAGAGCAAACACCAATATGGAATTGAGTAGTACTAAATATAACGGAAAAGCCAGTTCTGAAAAATTAAAACTCTTCATTGCAAAGAAGCTTGTTAGGGCGCTGAAAAGGGATGTCAGATAAGCAACTCTTGATTCAGTTTTTGGATATTTCCATGACTTGATAACCGTGGGGATCGCTCCAAAAATTTCGCTCAAAATTGCGAAGAATATTGCTACCAAAGCAACTTGAGTAATACCCCAAAAAACTAGAGCTAAAATAGACAGTATAAGAAAAGATAATCTGTTCTTTTTAATTCCCAATAAGACTCAGGATTAAGAAATGACGCGATAAGAACCAATAAAGGTCCAAAACCAGCCATGAAAACCGGTAAAACTGCCCATCCGACACCGTCCGATATGGCTGCTGCGGTCGCAATCATAGGAGCTATCATCCAAACCAACCATGTAACCCTATTGGGTTTGGCATCACCTCTAATCGTATCTTTTATATAAAGAGCAACTCCGAATAGATGAACTGCGGCACCAATAAAAACGATGTACTTTAGCATAACTGCACTATACCCTAATTAGATTCGCCTGTCGGTTTCACTTCCCCTTCCGGCCCTGGAGCGATTGGTACGGGCTGTGGGACTGGAGTCGCTACTGGTTCAGGAGCTACAGGTTTTTCAACCTTCACCTCTTCCTCCATCATCTTTTCAGCAAATTCCATATCTTTGTCGTAAGCGATAGTACGAATTGGGAATGGGATAATAATACCGTGTTCGTCGAATCCTTTTTTGATATTAGTGATTAGGTTTGATTTTACTTTGATCCAACCACTTCTAGATTCTACCCAGGCTCGAATTTTGATTCTAATTGAACTTTCTTCAAATCTATCAATAATTACTGCCGGTTTAGGTTGAGCGAGAATTTTCTTAGTGTCTTTTACTGATTTCATACAAACTTTCAGAGTATTTTCGAGGTTTGTGCGATAATCCACCGAAACAATCACCTCAAGACGACGGAAAGGATTAGAAGTGTAAGAGACAACTTGTTTCTTGAATAATTCGGCATTTGGCACAATTACCTTGGTACCATCAATCGCCTGCAAAATTGTGACACGAGACTGAATGGCTACAACCTTGCCCAGAGTGCCACCAACATTGATGAAATCTCCAATAGAAAAGTCGCGACCAATCAAAATCATCACTCCCGCTAGGAAGTTCATAATCAGATCTTTTAAAGCGAAACCAATACCAAAGGCTACTGCAGCCAAAATTGTAGTGAGGTCGATTCCGGCAATTTTCAGCGAAACCGTAACACCAATAATCAAAATCATGGAATAAGTCATGCGTCCACCAAGAATCTGAATTTCTTTGTGCTCTTCCTCGATTCCCTGCTCAGCAAGCTTGTTTTCGACCATTACACGACCGATTTTTGCCACAACAAAAGCCAAAACCATCACAATAGCCGCTGCAATCCAAAGTGGGATTTTAGTAAGCATCAGCTCAAGTAATTTCACCAATTCTGAGGCTGTGCCACCGGTTATTTCTTCTGCATTTACCACTACTGCGTAAGCTTTTAACATATTTGGGTTCTAATAAATCTATATATAATACCATTTTTTAAGTTTTTTTTCAATGGCGATGGGCAGAGGGATGGTGTATTTTTGCTGGGAAGTTAATTAACAAAAAAAATATGGATATTGTATCGGTTTATGGAATTGGATTTATACTGTTTATACTGCTCATCTCTATTCGTGAGGTGAAACAATATGAACGTGGTGTGAAGTTTACTTTGGGTAAGTTTACTAAGTTGGTTGAGCCGGGATGGAGATTGGTGATTCCGATTTTTCAGAAAATGACAAAGGTGGATATTCGTGTGAAAGCGGTGGATGTTCCTGATCAGGAAGCGATTACTGAGGATAATATTTCGATTAGAATCAATGCGGTTATTTATTACAAAGTAAAAGATGCTTCTCGTGCAATTTTGGAAGTGGAAAATTTTTATTGGGCAGTAAGTCAGTTGGCTCAAACTACGATGAGAAATGCTGTGGGTTCAGTGACTCTAGACACTTTACTGAAGAAACGTGACGAAATTGCTATTGGCATCAAAGAAATTGTCGATAAAGCCTCTGATCCTTGGGGAATTGATGTACAAGCTGTGGAATTAAAAGATGTAGTACTGCCACAAGATCTCAAAAGAACAATGGCCAAGGAAGCTGAAGCTGAGAGAGAAAGACGTGCAGTAATTATCAAAGCAAAAGGTGAAGTAACTGCTTCTAACGACCTAGCTCAAGCTGCCAAGACTCTTGCTGAATCTCCAGGAGCATTACACTTGAGAACTTTGCAATCTATCAATGACCTTTCTTCTGATACTTCAAATACAACTATTTGGATGGTACCGATCGAAGCGATGCGTGCAATGGAAGGATTTGCTGAAAAATTTGGAAAATAATGAAAAACTACGGAATCCTAGCTCATCCTGCAGGGCATTCACTGTCACCGGTGATGCACAACGCTGCCTTTCGTGAGCTAGGAATTGATGCTCAGTATCGTGCCTTTGATATTCCAGAAAACGAATTTGCTGACTTTATGCAGCGGGTTGCGAGTGAGCCGATTTCCGGACTGTCTGTTTCTCTACCCTACAAAGAAGTGATCATCGACCAGTTGCACGAGGTGTCGGAAGATGCGCGGACGATTGGAGCGGTGAATACAGTTTTGAATAAAGGCGGGCATTTGTATGGATACAATACTGACCATCTTGGTGCTTTAGCGGCGTTGGGCGGCGTTTCCGGTTTGAAGGTTGTTGTTTTGGGTGCTGGTGGGGCGGCGAGGGCAATTGTTTATGGATTGGTTCAGGCTGGAGCTGAGGTTTTTGTAGTTGCTCGTAATGAAGAGAAGGCTGCGGCGCTGGCTAGTGAATTTGGCTGTAGTGTTGGGGATTTTTCTATGAGTGCTGATGTTTTGATTCAAGCGACTTCTATTTGGACTGTGAAGCCGGATGCGGTGTTGGAGGATTTGTGTGGGGCGGAATTTGTGGAAGGTTTTGATAAAGTAATGGACATTGTTTATAAACCACTGATGACTCCCCTGCTGGTGGCGGCTGAGGCGGCTGGAAAGGAAATTATTACTGGGGAAAAAATGCTTTTGTATCAAGCAGTGGAGCAATTCAAAATTTGGACAGATCAAGAAGCTCCTGTAGAAGTGATGAGGGAGGCTTTAACCAACGCATTATGAAAATAATATATTGGCTCGGGATTGTGACACAATTAATTTTGGCCCTGTTTTTATACAAGGCGCTTGGGCTTTATTCCTATGCTGAAATGATTATTTTATTGCTGTTCTTGCTGTCCTATGGCTTGCTTGGAAAATTAATCATTAGCTCTAAGATCGAAACTTTCCATAAAGCTTTTGCCCTCTTATTCACATTCTGCACTACGATTGCCCTACTCCTTGTCACACTACATTCTATAGATGGTATAGGATTGCTCTTCTTGTGGCTTATTTTAGATATGGGCATTTTGTTTCTACTAAGCCTAGTGTGGTTATTAGTATCATTCGTTTATTATCCGCTGAAATGGAGGAAATAGACTAGTTATTCCTCAAGAAGTCGGCACCTTTTTCGTCTTTGGCCTTATTCTCGCTTTTTTGCTGTGGTGTTTCTAGTTCTTTGCCATAATCCTTGCCATAAAAGGTTTCTGAGGCGAGGAAGTCTTTGTCATAAACTCTAGCAAACCAACCGTAAATCATAGTCACCACACTTTGTGTGAAGGCAATAGAGCCCCAGACAACCGGCAGAGCGATAAAGAGGAGAATTGCTGCGGAATAGTCTGTGAGACCGGCGATACCGAAGAGTAGGCCAGCTGCGACCAGAATAGAAAATGTCACTCCATAAACACCTACTAATGCGTGTTTGTAGTTTGAGATTATTTCCAAAATAATGGCTGATACTTGCGCTGAAATGATAATGTGTAGGGCAACGGCATAAGCTGTTACGGATACATCAATACTTGTAGTGAGGAAATACACCGGAACCATTACAAGAAATATCACCAAACTGACGATAAAAACTTGAGTGACCGCTGTGGCTTTTCTTTTGTATTTTTCCGGTTCGGTAAGTGCGAGCAGAAATACAGAAAGCATGTTGCCTACTGTAGAAGAAAGAAAAACCATTATCATCAATAAAAAGATGAAAATTGGTGAAATGTAATCCCCAGTAGCGAAGTTGCCGCTCAAAGGGGTCAAAACTGAATTAGCGAGCAAGAAAATAAGTACGAGAACCAGGGTTCCCACTACTCCTCCACCTGTTCCAGCCAAGATCTTTAACAAAAAAGTTGTGAAAGGAATTTTTGCTGGGCCAATTGAATTTTCTTGATTCATGTGTGCTTTTTAATTCCCCTTATTCTACCATAAAAAGCCAATATCAGCAATACGCCGAGGGTGATATAGACGTCGGCTAGGTTGAATGCTGGATAGCTCCAAATGAAAATAAAATCCACTACATAACCCTGCATCAAACGATCGATGAGGTTGCCAATGCCACCACCAATAATCATGGCGAGGGCAATTTGAGAGATTTTGTTTTTGAGATTAAATTCTTGGGCAAAAAGATAGGAAACGTATGCCAGCAAGACAATATTTGCAGTGAGGATCACTGCCATTGGGAGATCTATACCAAAAGCGATACCGTCATTTTTGATGAAAAAGCCGTTTTGTACAATCCAATATTTACTGACTTGGTCTGTAATCACCAAGAAAATCGAGAGTAGCGCAATCTGTAATGTCACTTTTTTCATGGACTTTAGTGTAGCTGAGCCATTAGTATTTGACCATGAGAAAGGCTTTGAAATTTGATCATACTTTGGCACTGACTGTGTTTTTTTTAGTGATTTTTGGATTGGTGATGATTACGAGTATTGGCGTACCTAAGTCGATTTCGCTCTCTGCGCCGGGAGTTTTGTATCCAAGTTGTAGTGATGCCAACGTGGATTGTTATTTGTTATTCAAAAAACATCTAATGAGGCTTGCGGCTGCGTTAGTAGCCTTTTTTGTGGCGTATAAATTGCCGATTAAGTTTTGGAAGAAAATATCAGGACTGTTTTTTGTGGGGATAGTGGGGCTTTTGATATTTGTACTAGTTAGTGGAAGTTCTTATGACACGATTGCTACGAGTTGGCTGACGATTTTTAATACCTCGCTGCAGCCGAGTGAGTTGGCGAAATTATCGATTATTCTCTATTTGGCGTTTTGGTTTTCTAAGAAAAAAGATTCTGTGGATAGTTTTGCGGATGGCTTCATCCCCTTCTGTATTATTTCCGGAATGGTGATGTTGCCGGTTATTTTGCAGAATGATTATGGATCTACACTGGTGATTGGTTTGATCGCTGTTTGTATGTATGTGATTGCGGGGGCACAGTGGAGGCACTTGGCTTTGGGCTTTATGGTGGCGATGATTGGGGTGATAGTGGTGATTTCGACGGTGCCGCATGTGCGTGAACGTTTTCAGGGTTTTACTAGGGTGGATGAGGATTGTATCGAAGATTATTGTTGGCAATCACAGCAAGCAAATATTGCGGTGGGAAGTGGTGGGTTTTTTGGTAAAGGCCTGACCCAAGGTATTCAGAAATCGTATTGGCTGCCACAGGCCAGTGATGATTTTATTTTTGCGGCTTCGGCTGAGGAGTTGGGTTTTATAAGAATAATTTTCATAATTTTGGCTTATTTTGTTATTGCTCTACGGGGATATACGATTGCGAACCATGCCAAAAATGATTTCGAAATGTATACGGCGGTGGGTATTACCACCTGGATTGTTGTGCAAGCTTTCATAAATATCGCTGTGAATACGGCGCTCTTTCCGGTAACAGGGATAACCTTGCCTTTTATTAGTTATGGAGGTTCATCGCTGGTGACTTCGTTGATGGGCATTGGTATTTTGCTGAAAATTTCTGAAAACACTTCTTATCATGTTCGTTCTACTACTAGGCGCATAGCTACAAGGAGGGCGAGTACGAGCAGAAGAAAGTATCGTAGGAGCTAGATTTGCTGCCATTTTTGAGCTATTCTTGCAGTCATGAGAATCGTACTTACAGGAGGTGGAACAGGCGGGCATGTGATTCCGAATATTGCGGTGATTGATGAGCTTCGTGAGCGAGGTGATCATGAGCTTTTGTATGTGGGATCTGTGCGTGGGCCGGAACGCGCGATGATTGAGCGTGTGGGTGTGCGTTTTGAGGGAGTGATGTGTGGGAAATTGAGAAGGTATTTTTCTTTAGAAAATGTAAAAGATGCGTTTCGGATTCCACGTGGAGTTTGGCAGGCGCGTCGTGTACTCCGTGAATTTGGTGCTGATGTGGTTTTTAGCGTTGGTGGATATGTCAGTTTTCCAGTAGTGATGGCTGCCAAGATGTTGGGGCTGCGAATTATTTTGCATGAATTGGATTCGACGATGGGATTGGCCAACAAGATGTCTTCTCGTTTTGCTTCGGAAGTTTTGCTTAGTTCTGATATTGGGAATATTGTAAGGAGCTCGGTTTTAAAAGGCTCGGCGGATGCTGGGCGCAAGTTTACAGGTTTGGACAAACATCGGCCGGTGATTTTGGTGATGGGAGGAAGTCAGGGAGCTTTGCAGGTTAATCGATTGATTCGTGAAAATTTGAATGAGATTTTGAAGAAATTCCAGGTGGTTCATATTTGTGGCCGGGGAAAATTAGATATTGGGGTGAAAAAAAGAGGATATGTTCAGTATGAATATTTGGATGCGCAGTTGCGGGATGTTTATGCGATGACGGAGTTGGTGGTGACGCGTGGTGGAGCTAATTCTTTGGCTGAAATTGCGGCATTAAAGAAGAAGGCGCTGGTGATCCCGATTGGTTCGGGTAGTCGTGGTGATCAGGCTGAAAATGCGAGGATTTTTGCTGGGCGCATGGGATGGTCGGTGTTGAGTGGAAAGTTTTCTGATGAAGATTTTTTGAGTGCGATGAGGATGGCATGTGACGGGAAAATTTCTGGTAAATTCATAAATAGTTTGGGGAAAATTGTTGATGTAATCCTGAAAAAATGAAAATTGGTATCAATGCGAGATTTTTGGCAAAACCCTATACTGGAATTGGGCAATATACTATTGGTCTATTGAAGGAGCTGGGCAAGATGGACATAGATATTGTGGCTGTGGTTGCTGAAAAAGTTGATTATGATTTTGGTGATCGAGTGCAAATTGTTGTTGTGCCGCAAGGAAGGATGGGCACGGCTGGTGTGCTCAAAACTTATTGGGAACAAATCAAAGTCAGTGAATTTTTTGTAAAAGAAGGCGTGGATTTGGCTTGGTTTACTTATGCATGCAATCCTTGGACGCGTGACTGGACTGTGCCGACGGTGGTTTCGGTGCACGATTGTATTCCTTGGAAATTAGCGAAATATAGACGAGGATTTTTGTCCAAGATGTATCACAAGATGAGTCGAAAGGCTGTGGCTGCAGCAGATTTGGTTTTGACCGTTTCGGAATTTTCTAAAGGTGAAATAGTAGAACTTTGTGGAGTTGCGGCTGACAAAGTGCAGGTGATTTACAATGATGCTGCTGATGTTTATGGCTCTGGAGGGGCTTCTGGTATTTTGAAGAAATTGGGAGTGGATAGTGGTAAATATTTCCTCTATGTCGGTGGTTATGATGATCGCAAAAATGTGGCGCGCCTAGTGAGTGAACGTTCCAAGAAATGGCCTTTGGTTTTGGCTGGTGGCAAACTTTTTGATAGTTCTTTGTATGAGAGTTTTGATGAAGCTGATGGTGTGATCAAAACTGGTTTCCTCAGTGAAGAAGAGTTGGCGGCTTTGTATTCAGGCTGTGGGGCTTTTGTTTCTTTGTCTAAATATGAAGGTTTTAATATTCCGGTTGTAGAGGCGGCAAATGCCGGTGCTCCTCTGATATTGTCAGATATTCCTGTTCATCACGAGGTGGCTGAGGATGGGGCGGTTTATGTGGGTAGTGATGATAGTTTGCGAGAAAAGATGGAAGGCAAAATGGTGGATTCTTCCAGCGTAGCAAAAAAATATGATTGGGCGAAAAGTGCTGATCAGCTGGTGAAGTGTTTTAGGTCTTTGTTGCAGACATAAAAAAACAGGATAGAGAACTGCACACATTCCATATCCTGCTAAATTTTTTACTAGTCACGTGGACGAGCTTCGTTTACAACGAGCTCTCTTCCGTCTAGTTCTTTTTCGTGCATTGCTTCAACAGCTTTGTCACCGTCTTCGTCGTTTGTGAATGTAACGAATCCAAATCCTCTAGATCTACCAGTGAATTTGTCTTCTAGTACAACTGCGTCTTCGATATCACCAAATTCTGCGAAAGCTTCGCGTAGTTGGTCACTCTTGATTCCCCAAGAGATGTTTCCGATAAATAGTTTTTTAGCCATCTTAAGTGTGGATAAAGGATAAATTTTGCGAACTGTTCTTATTTCTATGCAAAATTAGTGATTAAACTGTGCACACCTAACTACTGACATAAAACTAATACTAACGTTCTTGCAGATCATAGCAATCTTATCGCTTTATGCAAGCAATTTTGCTCATAATTTTCCATGAAAGAACTTTGGTGTTTTCTGCGTAGTAATATATGATTAACAAAATTATTTATGAGAAAAGATACAAGAAATTTTTTGGCGACCTTCCTACTGCTTACTATTGTGCTTGGTGGTAGTTATCACATCCACGACAAAATTGATATTTATAGGTTTGTGGAAGGGCTTTCTGGGACTTCCGCCAGTTTTTTTGAATCGGAAAGCAAAAGAATTTCAATGGAAGAAGCTGAGGCTGAAGCCATTCGTGAAAATAATTTAGCAGCACAACAGGCTGTTTATGCAGCAAGACAAGCGGCGGCGGCTGCACAGGAAGTTGCTGAAAAAGCACAAATGGCTGAACAAGCTAGATGGATGGCATTACAACAACAATCAAGACGAAACTCCCGTCAATCAAGAGCTAGCTAGTTCCTTTTTTTTAGGCCAATGGTTTTTGATGAAGGCCGCAACGATCAAGACGGTAGCAACTATCATTAAATATAGTGCCCAGTCTTTAACAAAGGCTGCATAAACAAAATAAGTTCCACTATAGAAATATACATAAGCAAGTTTTTGGATTCGTTTCCACCAATTCCCCATTACCCTTCTGGCATAGTCGTTGGATGTGACCAAAAGAATTAGACCTGTGACATCGCCGAGATGGCCGTAAAAAGAGAAGTTATCGAAACGCCAAAATTCTTCTTCAGTATAGTTCAACAAATATGAAGCTCCAATTTCCAGTACTTTTGCCAAAACAAAAGCGATTATGATAGCGGCAGATAAAGTGCCAAAACCTTTTCTGAGCAATATTAGTGGACGTAGAATTACTGATCGAGGAAAAAGATTTGCGAGAGGTCGAATGATCATCACAATAAAAACAAAAATCAGTGAGAGATTATAAAGTATGTCACGCATTTCAATAGGCGCAAATTCGGCATAATAAGCATAAAGAATAGGTACAACTATCAATACGATGACTGAAAGAAGACTGAGAAAATCGTTAAATAAATTGACCGCTTTGAAATAATTTTTCATATTGTTCTGATGATGTTTCCATTTTTTACTACGAAAATATAGTCTAATTTCTTTCGTTTGAGAAGTTCTGTCGCTTTTTCACTTCCGAGTATAAATGCTGTGGTGGCGTAGGCATCGGCAATTTCTGCTGTGGGGGCGATGACAGAAACTGAAAGAAGGTCTGTGTCGGGGTTTTGATTTTTTTCGGTGACAATGTGTGCTTGGTCCTGCCATTGGCGCTTATAAGTGCCGGAAGTGGCTAGTGCCTGGTTTTGCAGAGTTAGTTCTATGGCTTCTTGTGTGAGGGGGTTTAGTATTTCAAAAGTGTGAGCCGGACCTTTGGTGCGTAAATCTCCGCCAAGGTTTACTATTGCTGATGGTAAATTTTCTATCGCGCGATCACAAAAATATCCTTTGAGAAAGCCGCCAAAATCTATTTTTTGATTAGCGGGGAGGGTGATTTTTTCTTGTAGTGTTGCTTGTGAAAAGTCGGTGTCGAGTTGGCCTTCTTTAGGCGTGAAGGTTTTGTGTTGGGAGAAATCTTTGTCGTAGCCGAGGAGGTCGAGGCGGATTGTGGGATTAAATATGTGATCTGTTTCTTCGTATAATTGTTTTGCTTTGAGGAAAAGTTCTCTAAAAGTTCGGGAAGGAGTTATTTCTTTGTGGCGGTTTAATTGTGAGAGGGCGCTGTCGGGGAGGAAGCGTGAAAATTCTTCCTCAAGTTTTTGGCCAAGGATGTAGACATCGGCAAAGGAGAGGTCGGCTTGTTGTACATCGTCGCTAAAAATTGAGACCTGGAGCTCACAACCCATTAATTTTTGAAGATAATCGTAGCGTTTCATAATACTTCTAAATAAAATTCCGTCTCAGCCACTATGCCACCATTGATTTGAATTTCCAATTTGTAATTTCCTGAGTAAAGACGTTTGGTTGTCATTTCTTTGAATATTTGCCTCTTTGAAATGTGGATTTTTTCTCCCTTTTTGAGGCTAATTTTTTTGATTTTAAAAACTTTTTCTGATTTGCGTTTATGTGGAGTTGGGTAGGTGATTTTGTAGTCGACGACCAAGTTCTCTTGTTTTGCGGCCGCTATATCAAAAGAAAATTCCAATGTATCTCCGATGCTTATTTTTGGATTTTTGATTTTTAAGTTTTCGACAACTATCTGCGGTTCGGGGTTATATCCCAGAAATTCTAATGTTTTGGCATGTCCCCTTTTGACCGATGTCCTTAGTGAATGGTTGATTATGTAGTTCATCTCTTTGTCATTTTGTTTTTTGGAGTCGCGCCATTGTTCCAGTTTTTCCACAACAAAATCCGCATCAAACTTTGAGATGTCATTCAGGTGATTGGCAACTGATCTTGTGACGTATCTATTTTTGTCGTAAAAAAGACTATCCAAAATTTTAGCCCCTCTCTTATAATCAAAATTGATGGCCTTGGCCCATGGCAACTTGGGTCTCAAGCCCTCAGAAGCAAATCTGCGCTGATCGTCGTCGTCACTTTTTGACCATTTTTTCATCATGGCAAAAGTTTGTTCTGGAAAATCATTTATAAAAAACCTGATCGCAAATTCAGCAGAAAAGTATTTAGTAAATTCTCCAAGTGCATCCAGTGACTTTGCCAAATGCTCCTTGGTACAGCCATTTTTCTCCACATAATCTGAATAGGCGGCAAAGATAAAATCTACTTTTGCGCCTTTTATAGACTCTGTCAGAATCTCCAAAGTTTCTTCATACTTTTGAGGCAGTTGTTTCTCCATATTCTCCCTAATCCAAAAGATCCTTTCCTTTAATTCCAATTCCGGAAACTTGCTCAAAACTTTCTTTGAAAATTGCTCCTCATCAAATTCTGCATAAGTTTTGTTTATGAGCTGTGCCAAATATTGCACATTTTTTTTATGAAAAAGCTGGTCTTTTAGTAGTTCCAATGAATGAGGAGTTATCGTATCTTTTATTGACTGCCATTTTCTAATACTAGCTCAGCAGCTCGTCGTGATGCCAGGCACTCTCTTCCTATTTCATCCCCTTTCTCTAAACATGCTATGAGTCCTCCCACTGTGTAACCAGGTGTACCTGATGGTACTGAGTGGTCTGGCATTGGGCGTATGTCATCTGCTATGGCCTGCATAGCTTCCCTATCCGATAAATGAGCTATTCTTCGTACTCTTTCCCCATTAGACTTTGTATCTGCTTCATCTTCTAGAAATAGACCCAAATAGTCTAGCCCTGTTTCTGTGCCTTGTTGTATTTCTTTTATGAGAGCCTCAGGTGTTAATCCTTCTGAATCAGGCCAAATTTGCATATTAGGTGATTCCTCAGCACCTTGTCGAATGGATGCTATGCATCTTTCTTTGTCTCCTAGTGTTTCTACCATTTTTACTTATTATTAATTAGGAAGTTAAATTAGCATTTTTAACTATTGGGTACAACTTTTGTGTGTTTTAGTTTTAAACTACTCTTAGATTGGCTCTACCATTTCTTTTTCTAATTGTTTGTGGTGCTAAGCCTGAATCTATATCACGTAATGTAGCGATTAATATGTTTATGAATGCGGGCAAAGCGTTCTCGCTTGCTAATATCGTGTCGATATATGTCTTTGCTTCCCCTAGACTATGTAATTGCATGAACGTTCTACAATGAGCCGGATACGAGTCTTCATAGAGTGCTTGTAATGCCTTTTTGTGCGTTGAATATTGCGCAAATCTAATCAGATTTCCTGGATGAATTAAGCGAAAAATGCTTGGAGCTTTCGTTTGTGAAGTGTGCAATTGTCTTAATAGCTCTACCAACTGTCTCCATTGTGGATTGTCCCTGAATATTTCTTCTGATTCTTTGATTAATTCAGCTAAATCTATACTCGACATAAGCTGAACTATTGTTGAAAGGTGCTCCCAAGCTTTGTGGGCATCAAATTTGCCATCTTCTCCGCTTGAGTGATCTATAATGTCTTGTACTGCTAGCTTGGGAGAAGGTGCTTCTTTCATGGTTGTTGATGTGAAATTATGCTTCTGCCCTTTTTAAAATTTCTTGGATTGCTGATCGTATCCTTTCCTGGAAATCGTCAATTGGAGCTCCTTTACAATTTTTGCCACAACTCAACTGTTGCTTTGTGCATACCAGCCTTCGAATAAAACTGCTGAGATAATTCATTCTCAAAGTCTGTATGAGTTGTCATGTGATCACACCCTTGGTTTTTGAACTCAGATTGAAGCTCTGAAAAAAGGTTTTTGGCGACTCCTTGGCCTCGAGCTTCTTTTTGAACGTAAATTTCATCAATGTACCCGAGCTTACTTAGTTTGTGATTTTTTCTTTCTTCGACACTGCCTTGAATAAATCCAACTATCTGAGCTGAGTCGTTGGCTGCTACAAAAATTAAACTTTCATCAAAGTCTGCATCTTGCAGAGGAGGATATGGAGTTAGTCTTTCATGAAATTTTTGGTTATCAGGGCTGAAAATATTTTTTCTATACAAATTAAGTTCATTCATAAGAGTTTGAATTTGAACTTTGTCAGTTTTATTCGCCTTTCTAATACTCATACTTGAACAATAAAGATAATTATTTCAATAGTGCTGCGATCCGTATTTGGAATGCACTTCTGAAGGCTACTATGTCTCCAATCGTACATGTTCGTTCTAATGTAAAACTAATGATCTCAATTACTGACATACTGGAGTTTATTTCCATAAAGTCTATAATTTTTCTTAATTCACTGTCACTTAAATCCATGATTGATGTAACCTCATTTGTTTGAGTTGGGGTCCCTTTACCATTGAATGCATCAAAGTTAATCGATCGTGCGAGACCTTTCCATGCATCGATCTCTTTTGGGGACATAGCCGCTTGTTCGTTATCCGGATGATTTTTTTCTAACATATTTGATTATATTATGGGTGGTTTTTAAACTTAACATTTTTTTGTTCTTTCGTAAAATGGCTGCGAATAAGTGAGCATCTAATGAAGAGAAAATATTTTCACTGCTGACTCTTTTCAACGATTCTGCGATATCGCTCATTTCCTGTTAATAATTGGAGACTATGGAGATGTCTACCGACTTCGTGAAAGCCGACTAATTTGCCCTGCGCTCTTTCCATTGTCACCAATGCTAATAATTCTTCATCAGATAAATTATCGAACAATGTCAAAATCTGCTTATCTGCATTAGAAACAGCTGTATCAAAATAGCCTTGGTGTATTACAGACATTTTTGCTCTGAGCGCACTAATTTGCTCAGGAGTGGTTGTGTTTATTTTGCCGAGTAATTAAAAAAAGTTTACTGCTTGTTGTGGAGAATCTTCGGAACTTCTGTTTTCTAGTGTCATAAGGTGTAAAAATTTATTTTCTTTTCAGCATGGCGTACAATGTTTGCGGTTAGCTTGATTTTGAATATTCTAAAATGACTGTGGGAGACTCAACGCCCTTAGTGATATGAACGCCATCACGAATTTTGATAAAACCATGTTTTTTATAGAAACCTTCTGCGTTGATACTCGATTCGACTTTGACATTTGTGTGGCCTTTTAATGCAATCTGGAGTCCGTACTCTAGTAACAATTTCCCAATTCCTTTTTTATGTGAAGCTGGATCTACGTAAATGGCAACAATTTCGCCAGGAATTGCATGGCCGAACCCAACTATCATTCTATTTTCTACTACCACATACATGTCTCCCTTATTGATAGCTTCGTGATAACCCTCCGGCGTTCGGCCATCAAGCCATACATCTATTTGTACTTTTGAATAACAATCACTACAGGTTTTTTTAATAGCATTTGTATGCAGGAGTTGCATTTCTTTTGCGTCGCTAATTATTGCCGTTCTTGTTTCCATAGTTGTTTGTTCTGATATTTCGCCTAACGGCTGGGTGTATGCGATGTTTGGTGATGCTAAAATATCACGAAGTGATTGCAGCGCAAAATATGGGCGAGCGTTAGCGAGCCAGATATACGCTGTTGTGTGATGAGAAAATACTATATCAATCCTTTATAGAAGGCTGAGTTTCCATGATCAGCTTCGTTGCAAAAATTTTGAAAATCAGCTCCTAATTTTGATGTTAGTCCAACGTTTCTTGCATTTATTGGACTTAATGGCAGTCTCTGAACACAAACCTCAGTCTGGCTTACCCAAGCTACCCTCACTTCTCCACCTCTGACCGTAATTTCATCACCTACTTTTGGATCATCTATCATTTCTGCTCTCGATCCTTCGCTTAGTAAATTTTTAGATTCCATGGTTTATAAATTATGTATAGAGCAGTACTATAACATATATTTTCTTTTTCGACAAGGGCAGGGTATAGGCGATGTTTGCTAGCGGTAAAATACACCGGAGGTGTTCCGCTGGCAAATATGGGCGAACAGAAGTGAGCCGCATATACGCTGTTAGGCGATGTTTGCCACAGATTAGTGACCTGAAAGCGATGTTATTAGTACGTCTAGAATATTATTTGCAACTTGTATATCTTCCATTCTTGTAAATTCAGGATATGGGTGTTCTTCCAACATATATCTTGCGAATTCTTCTCCTTGGGCAATTACTGTTGTATCGGTAATAACACCGGAAGTAACAAGGAATTCTATGTCAGCTCTAATCATTGTGAAGAATGATCCTCTAGCTTTGTATTTTAAATAGTCGGGCAAATCCCAACTAATTCTTTGTGATGGAAGAACTTCGATGTACTCGTGTCGAAGCATTTGAAATTTTGGAAGATATTTTAGGCGTAACTCCTCTTTCCTTGCATCGCTTTCTTCTCCTGTCTCTCTTGGTTTATTTAATCCCATTTGTATATTATTGATGTATCGCTGTGGTAAATGTTGCCTAACGGTCGCGTATATCTGATGTTTGCTAGCGGTAAAATACACCGCAGGTGTTCCGCTGGCAAATTTGCGCGAATGCAATGAGCCGCATATACGCTGTTAGGCGATTAGTAATAAATACTTATCTTTGAGGTATTACATTCCCTTTCATTTTAGACCACAGTGAGCTGATATCGACTGTATTAGAAACTGCTGTTCTAGTTTGAAGGCATGCTGGAAGTCTCTGACTATCTGTTAGTGGCGTATCTTGATCTTTGATACCGGCCATACATGTAACAGTAGCGTCTTTACCTCGCCCCGAATTTGCGTATATGCAGCCACGAATTCCGACAATTTCAAGGCCTTTTACAAGAACTGTTGGATAAGTTGCTTCATCAGGTTTCAGTGGTTGAGGAGGGATCTTGTAATCAACAGGTTCTCCTATTTTGATTGGGTCATTTACACCTAGGCATGGACCGGGGTTGATACTTTCTAATTTTTTAAACATATTGTTCGGATTAACTAAGGACACATTGAACCATGTCTTATGTACCCTGTCAAGGTTTTCCTGTTTCGTATTTATTACTATTTCGCCTAACGGCTGGAGTATATCTGAAGATAGCTAGTGCTACAATTTTTGTGCACTAGCTATTTTGGGTGAGTGAATGGAATGAGCGAACCAGATATACTCCTGTTAGCTCTTGTTACTTTTGTCTAAATACAACCTTGCTTAGATTTTTCTCTATAACATTCAAAGTCTAATAGCTCACTGTAGGTTACTTCCCATAAGCCATCTTGCTGGCGTTTTAGATGAAGTTCAGATTCTTCTCTTTTGATTGAATCATCAGGTAGGCCATCTTGTATAATAACTACTTTGAGCCAAGGTAAATCTTTGGGGTTTTCAGGCAACATTCTTTCTATGTGCAATTCTGTATTTAACGGATATGTATCACTATTTTCAATCAGTAAAAGATTTTCCGCAATAATAGCTTGAAGAGGAGTTGCGAGCTTGTCTTCCACATACGCATCATTTCCCCCAGAACAGCCAGCAAGCAAAATGACGAAGCTTAATGATATACCAAGTAATTTTTTCATAACGTTGTTGTTGAGATAATAAGGACAAAAGTCATTTCCGACAACGGTTGGATGTAAAAATGAGTTCTAATTTCCTTGGCTTAAGGATTTGATTGAACAGAAATTTCTGCTCCAGCATCCAAAAGTGATCGTAGACAATCAACAATTTCGCCTTTTTTTTCCTCAGCAATTGCTCCGGTTTTTAAGGTAAGGCCACCTATATCACTTGGCGCTGAATTGCCATCAAAAAGATGATCGAGTCGGCTTAACAAAGCATCCGGGATGGGATCACCTTCTACAGGATTTTCTATTCTGATATGTGAAGTATCTCCACGATCTAGTCGGCGAGATAGATCTATGACTACTGCATCAGGATCGTATACGTGTTGTTCAAGCATGTGATATCGTTAATTATTAGGTTCTTGATTGTATCAAATTTTCTTTGAAAAAAAAGCGAACCAATTTTTTATGAGTGAGAACTCCTTTTAATTTCCGACAACGTCTGTTTATACGAACAAAATAGCATGCTTTTGTTTGTGTAAACAGCTTGGTTTTGTTTTTTTGCTGCGGGTTTTGGGGCTTTTAGTTTTTTTAAGTTTTTTTTAAGAAAATTTTAAGTTTGATCTGTAACATGTGTAGTCCTAGTTACTTATCACCCACTATTATGAGAGATCATCTGATCAAACTTGAGCATGAGATTATGTTGAAGGGCTATAGCAAAAATACTCTTCATATTTATCTTTATTGTGTGAAGAAATTTTTGATTTTTACCGAGGGCTCGGTTAACTATGATGCCGAGGTCGTTAAACTTTTTATAATTTCCAGAAGAGAACTTGGCCTTTCCTCCTCAAGTACAAACCTTTATCTACAAGCAATCAAATTTTTCTATCGTTATGTCAGAGGAATTCAATTCAAAAACCCCATTTCCCTAGCTGTCACAAACAACAAATTGACGGTGGTACTCACTCGTGAAGATATTTCCAAATTAATAGAAGTAACCGAAAATAAAAAATATTCCCTAATGATTAGCCTCGCCTACAGCTCAGGATTGCGAATATCAGAAGTTTTGAATCTAAAAATGAAGGACATTGACCTCCACAATTCCCTACTCACGGTCCGCAATGGCAAAGGCGGCAAGGATCGCCTCACAATCTTTTCAGCAAAACTACACGAGCAATTACGCAGCATCTTCAGGGAAATTTCACCCAGCGACTTCATCTTCCCCAGTCGGCGTGGAGGCAAATTGACCAGTAGATCACTGCAAAAAGTTTTCAACAACTCCCTATTTAGAGCAGGCATTTACAAAGACGCAACTTTTCACTCCCTCAGGCACAGTTTTGCCACGCATATGTTAGAAAATGGCTGCAGCATCCGCCATGTCCAAGAACTCTTAGGCCACAAAGATATCCGCACAACTCAGCGCTATACCAAACTGACAAAGCCCTATCTCAAGACAATCCAGAGTCCTTTATGACTTTTTTAGTAAATTAGTCTTGACGGTGAGTGTTTACTCACCTATATTGGGGGTGAGCATACACTTACCCAAAAACATATGGAACACCTCACAGAAAAACAAGAAGCGGTATTTAAATTCATCGAAGAATACCAACTTGCAGAAGGCAAGTCTCCTACTCTTCGTGAGATGCGTGAAAATTTTGGAGTGAGCTCTGACAATAGTATCCTCAAACATATCAAAGCTTTAAAAGAAAAAGGATTCATTGAAAAAGACGACACACCTCGTGGTATCAAACTGCTTAGTTCCGTTAGAGAAAGATTTGAAGCTCCAAGTGGTATCAGACTTCCTCTTCTCGGTTCAATCCCCGCTGGAGGACCTGTACTCAGCGAAGAATACATAGATAGCTGGATGTCAGTTGGTGAAGATATCGCATCCAATTCAAAAGACTACTTCCTCCTAAAAGTAACAGGCGATAGTATGATTGATGCAGGAATTTTTGAAGGAGATATTGTAGTGGTAGATATGAAAAAAGAAGCGAGAAAAGGTCATATCGTTGTTGCACTTGTTGATGGTGGCAATACAATCAAAAGATTTGTTGAACAGAAAGGCAAATTTTACCTAAAAGCTGAAAATCCTGACTACTCAGATATTTATGCAGAGAATGAATTAGAAATCCAAGGAGTGGTGACGAGCCTGATACGGCAGTACTAGCAATCACCCAAACTTTATAAAGTAAAAATCGTTATTTGGCTTCTGTTTTATTGAAGCCGTATTTTCCTAACCCCTAAGAATTATGTTCTTAACACTCACAATCGATACATCACAGGCAAAGTCTCACAAAAGTGTCAGACTACACACTAGAAAGTTTGATGCCACAAACGGATGGAGAAGAAAACTCCAAATCAAAAAAAGAAGTTTATGGCAAAAAGCTAAAGACTGGAAAAAGTCTTTGAAAAAACTGACCTACAAAATTGATGGTCAAGTAGCAATGTTTTAGCCATGTTTGATATCCCTTTAAAACAGAGAAAGCGCCACATCTTGCACATTGATGCCGACGCTTTTTTTGCCTCTGTTGAGCAAATATTAAATCCTAAATTGAGAGGCCTTCCACTATTAGTTGGTGGGCCGAGCTCCAAGAACGGTATCGTTTCCGCCGCAAGTTATGAAGCGAGGCGCTTTGGAATCAAGTCGGGAATGCCAATGTATTTGGCTAAACAGAAGTGTCCGAAAGCAGTTGTGGTGAGGGGGAATTTTGAGGCTTATCGAGACTTCTCGAAAAGGATGTATGAGGTCTTTTGCAAATATACTCCAGACGTTCAGATGGCTTCGATTGATGAGGCGTATTTAGACATTACTGGATGTGGGGAGACTTGGGGGGAGAGTGCGGAGATGTTGGCTAAGAGCATTTTGCTGGAGGTTCATTCCAATTTGGGATTGTCGGTTAGTTGTGGCATGGCCAGTAGCAAGGTTGTGGCCAAAGTGGCTTCTGGTTTGAATAAACCACACAAGTTGACGGTAGTGCCGTTTGGGAAGGAGGCGGATTTTCTGGCGCCTCTTTCCCTGAGGGCGATGCCGGGCATTGGTCCACGGACTTGTGCGTTGTTGGAAGGAGTTGGGGTGAAAAAACTTGGAGATTTGGCAGTGATGAGTCCTGAAGAGGTTATTGGCAAGTTTGGATTACAAACTATTATGCTTTGGAAGAGGTGTCGGGGTGTTGATAATTCAGAAGTTGTTTCGCTGCGACCTCCCCCCAAATCCATTTCCAAGGAACATACTTTTTATCGCATTGTTAGTTCGAAGCAGACTTGTATCAAACAATTAAAGGAAATGTCGGGACAGGTTTTTGAGAAATTGAGGAGTCACAACATGAAGGCCAGTACAATTTTTGTGAAGATTAGATACAAGGTTTATGAGGACGGGGGGGCGAAGTTTGATGACAATGGTTTTCAGAGGCATTTGGATTTGCCGAGTATGTGTGACACCAAATTGTTTGCGGAGGCTAAGAAATTGTTTTTGGAGAATTTGAGAGAGGGGGAAGCGGTGAGGTTGGTGGGGATTGGGGTTAGTGGGTTGAAATCGGTGTACAATTTGAGTCTTTTTGAGCGTAGTGATGAGGAGGAGAAGCTTTTTTATGCCATAGACAAAGTGAGGAAGCTTTATGGCACGAACGTGTTGAGGCATGGGATTTAGGGCTTGTTTATGCTATAATTAGAGGAAATCTAATTATTTTCATGAGTGAGAAATGTCAGTTTCCCCTGGAGGATGATGCGAAATATACAATCGTGGATGAGCCGACGCATGCTGACGATGCTGGGTCCAAACATGCCATTGATATTGTTTGTAAGCCTGGTAGCAAGGTGGTGGCTGACTCGACAGGCACAGTTGTTAGAGCGTATGGAGACTCTACAACAATGCTCAAGGGCAGCGACTATGACGAATTGATTAAGCCTGAGAATGTGGAGAAATTGGAGGCTTTGATGTTTGCCACTCCTAATATGCGCAGAGTTGGAGATATGGTTGAGGTTAGCTTGGAGGGAAAAACACAGACAATTACAGCGGATGCCTTCAGTAGAATGACTCAAAAAATGAAGATGGGGATTTATATTAGCCTAATTACAAATGCCATAGTTTTGGAGCATGAGGGGGGTATTTTCAGCTCTTATGCACACATTGGAAATGTTTCGGTGAAAAAAGGAGATAGAGTTGAGCAAGGGCAAGTGATTGCGGAGACTGCCAGGACCGGCTGTATGGACAGCGACCATTTGCACTATCAAAGATGGAAGCTTGATGGTGAGGTCCCCGCTACTGTACCAGTGGAATTTGAGCGAGACACAATCAATCAGCAAGTGAGAGATGCAATCGCGATTTATAGGAAGCAATGATAGCTGCCAAAGACAGCCCCTACAAAGTAGTGTGTCTGAATTGTTTTTGGAAAAATATTGGATAGATCTTGCGAAACGATGAGTTTAAGTTAGAATTCATCCACTATGGCAAAGCTCACCCCCATGATGGCGCAGTATCAGGAGATCAAAGCCCAACAGCAGGACTGCGTTTTGATGTTTAGGCTGGGGGATTTTTATGAGATGTTTTTTGAGGATGCGGTTGAGGCGGCGGAGATTTTGCAGATTACTTTGACGGCGCGGGGCAAGAGTGAGGACAAGATTCCGATGTGCGGTGTGCCCTATCACGCTCTTGATAATTACTTGGCCAAATTGACGAGGGCTGGCAAAAAAGTAGCGATTGCTGAGCAAACTACATCGCCTGATGGCATGGGGATTGTGCAGCGCGAAGTGGCGAGGGTGGTGACGCCTGGCACAACTTTTGATCATAATATTCTGGAGCAAAATGCTAATAATTATGTGGCAGCTTTGGTGCGGGGTAAGTCTGGATTTGCGCTAGCATATAGCGATGTGACAACTGGCGAGTTTCGGGTTAGTGAATATCCTGAATCGAGTGATTTGGAGGATGAGATTATGCGTTTGGATTTGGCGGAAATAATTTGTAGTGAGGAGCTGGCAGGTTCTATGAGAGATTTTTTGGGGAAGTTTTCACGTTTGTGTGTTTTTCCATTTTTGTACGCGGGATCAGCTGAGCGAGATCTTTTACAGGCTTTTAATTTGAAATCTTTGGTGATTTTTGGATTGGAAAATCGTGATTTAGCGACCCGGGCTTCCGGCATGCTTTATGCTTATTTAAAAGAAACTCAAAAAACAGATTTGAAACATATTGGCAAAATCACCTATCAAGAGCGCAGTGATTTCATGCCTTTGAATGAAGCGACGGTGAGAAATTTGGAGCTTTTTTATACGACACGTGGTGAGAAAAAATTTGGCACTTTGATTTCAGTGCTGGATCAGACTATGAATTCTATGGGAGGGCGCCTACTGAGAAAATGGCTTCTGCATCCGCTCTTGGAGCAGTCACTGATTGAGGCTCGACATGATCAAGTTGATAAATTTGTACAGAATTCTTCTCTCTTGCGGCAGACACGAGAATTGCTGAGCAAGATTTATGATATCGAACGTTTGTTGAGTCGGCTTAGTTTGGGATCTGGAGGTGGGCGGGATTTGATTGCGATGAAACAGAGTTTGCAGGTGGTGCCCGAGCTGGAGGCTTTGGTGAATAGAGGTTTGCAATCTTTGCCGGAGTTGGCGAGCTTGATCGGCCGGGCGATAAAAGAAGATTGTCCTGTTTTGGTACGCGATGGTGGAGTAATTGCTGATGGATACAATCAGGAATTAGATGCTTTGCGTTCATTAAGTTCAGAAGGCAAAAGTTTTATCGCTGAGTTGCAGAGAAGAGAGATTGAGCGCACTGGCATCAACTCATTAAAGGTAAAATTCAATAAAGTATTCGGATATTACATTGAGATTTCCAAAAACAATTTGGCAGCCGTTCCTGACGATTATATTCGCAAACAAACTCTAGTAAACGCTGAACGTTACATCACTCCTGAATTAAAGGAATATGAGGAAAAAGTGCTCTCCGCCGAGGACAAAATCAAGGAGTTGGAATTCGAACTCTTCTACTCAGTTAGAATGGAGGTGGTGAAGGAAATAAGCAAGTTACAGGCTTTGGCTAGGGAGATAGCAGAGGTCGATGTTTTAAGTAATTTTGCTTTTATTGCAATAAAGGAGAGATTTTGTCGGCCGCAGTTTGGGGAAGTTTTTGATTTGAAAAATAGCAGACATCCCGTGGTAGAAAAACTATTTGGAGACTTTGTGCCGAATGATTGTGAGATGAATAGTGATGCTAACTTTCTCCTGATTACCGGTCCAAATATGGGTGGTAAGTCCACATATTTGAGGCAGGTTGCGCTGACTGTTTTGATGGCGCAGATTGGGAGTTTTGTTCCTTGTGAAAGTGCGATGATGCCGATTTTTGATCAGATTTTTACGAGAGTTGGGGCGTCGGACAATCTTTCCAAGGGCGAAAGTACTTTTATGGTTGAGATGCAGGAGGTGGCTTATATTTTAAATAAGGCGACGGATCGATCGCTGATTATTTTGGATGAAGTGGGGCGTGGGACTTCGACTTATGATGGGGTGAGTATTGCTTGGGCGATTGTAGAACATATTCATGATGAGATTGGGGCCAAAACTTTGTTTGCGACGCATTATCACGAGTTGGTGGAATTGGCTGATAGTCTGGCCTGTGGCAAAAATTTGAGTGTGGCGGTGAGGGAAAATGCTGATGAAGGTGTGGTCTTTTTATACAAAATTGTGGAAGGTGCAGTTGATAAGAGTTATGGAATTGAGGTGGCCAAGTTAGCGGGATTGCCGGTGGGAGTTGTGGGACGGGCACGAGGAGTGTTGGGAGAATTGGAAACTAAACATATTCGAAGAGGGGTGCAGTCGCCGGGACAAATGGGAATGTTTAGGGAGGCGAGCAGCTTGGACAAAAAACACAAAAAGGTGATCGACGGCATCAAAGAAATGGATACAGAAAACATGACTCCCCTACAGGCACTCGGAGCTCTGGATGAAATTAAGAAGAACTGCTAAAGTATTGGGGATGAAAAAATTTCTTATCATAGCTTTGTTCCTCACTGGATGTAGTGGATTGGATATCCAGTCTGCGGAGTTTGAGGACAGTAAGTTTTGGGAAAAAACTTTTGCTTCGGAGATTTCTTATGAAATGGATGAGAGCATTCGTGCGATGATTGTGCCAAGTGATTTGAGGGTAAATGAAGAGATAAATGGCTTTTATGCTGGATTGAGTATTAAGCCGGACTTAGTTGTTTTGATGGGGGTTGAGGATTTTGCTGTCGAAGGTGAAACTGTGTTGAGTTGTGATGATTGTATTTTTCAAACTACAGCTGGAGCGTTGATGGTTGATGAGGAGATGGTGAAAAAAATGAAGCAAGATGATTTGGTGGAAATTATGGATGAGGCCTTTTTGCAGGCTGATTCGATTAATGTTCAAACTGCTTTTATTCGAGAGTATTTGGGAGAAGTGCCAGTTTTGCCATTGTTGTTTGACCGTGATTTTGTAGGAGGGCAGGGGCATTCAGAGTGGTTGAAGGAAAATTTACCTGCGAATTCATTGATTATTATTTCGACAAATTTCGTGGAATATCTGCCATTCGAAATGGCACAATTTTACGATCTGGCGGCCTACACTACGATGAAAAATCTCGATGTTGTATCGGCAGCTAATATCAATTCCGAAGCGGCTAATGTTATCGCAATGATGATGGGTAGTCTGGATGGTTCTGGCAAAGTGAGACGTGTTGCGCATAAAAATTCATTGGATTTTGAGTTGGAACATTTGGAAGATACGACTAGTTATTTGTTTATGACTTTTGCTGATGGTGAAAAAGAGGAGATGCGCAGAGTGAGTACGCTTGCCTTTGGTTCTCTGCCTGGAGGGCATGATTTGGGACTATATAAGGGTTGGGCCTGGGACAAAAATTATGATGAGGCTTTGGATTTGGGAGTGGAAAAAATGTTAATAGATTTTCGTGGGAGGGAAGATCGTGCATTAATTGGTGCGGACTTTTTGGCTTTTGATTTGATCGACAATACTTGTAATTTTCATGAACAAAACGGAATGCGGGTTAGTTATTGTAAATTTGTAGAGGGTGACAAAAGTTTTGAAGAAATTGAGGCAGAAATATTTGCTGAAAATGAAAAATCAGATGTAGTTTATTTAATCTACAAATATGCCGATGACGAACTGAATAGTGCAGCTAAACAGACTGCTGGACTGTTGGTGAATGCCGGAGTTGATATCTTTGTGGCACAGGGCTTAAAAGGCATACATCCGGTGTCGATGTATGAGGGATCTTTGATTCTATATGGTTTAGGGGATTTTATTAGAGAAGGAGGTTTGGCGCTGGAAGTAAATGAAGATTCTGAGGGTGTTGTTGTGGGAATTTCTGCTAGTGATCAATATTTTGATCTTTCACTTTTTCCGGTCAGCGTTGTGAATGGTGTGCCAATGTTGATGGATTTTTCTAAGCGACCTGGTTTTGCCTTTAATTTGGTGAAAGATTTGAACGCGGTGGATCGTGATATAAAAAGCTCTTGGGTTAGACTTCAGAGATAGCTATAATCGAAGTCCTATGTCGATTATCAAACTTCTTCCAGATAACTTAGTGAACCAGATTGCAGCTGGCGAGGTTGTTGAGCGTCCGGCTTCAGTTGTGAAGGAATTGGTGGAGAATTCGCTTGATGCGGGGTCTTCTGTGATTTCTGTGGAGGTGGAAAATGGAGGAACTACAATGATTAGAGTCAAAGATAATGGTCGTGGTATGAATGCGGAGGATCTGCGTTTGTCGGTTTTGCGGCATGCTACTTCCAAGATTTCTGTGGAGGCGGATTTGTGGAAAATCGCAACTATGGGCTTCCGTGGTGAGGCGATGGCCAGTATTGCGTCTGTCTCCAAAATGACTATTAAAAGTCGGCGTGAGGGAGACATTGCGGGACATGAGATAGTTGTGGAAGGGGGTGTGGTCACTCGTGAAGGTGAATGTGGTATGGCGGTTGGGACTGTGATTGAGATTAAAGAATTATTCTTTAATACTCCGGCACGACAAAAATATTTAAAAAAAGAGAGTACTGAGCTCGGACATATTTCCAGTGTTTTGAATAAAGTTACTTTGGCTAATCCGAGAGTTGCATTGAAATTGCTGCATAATGGCCGAGAAGTTTTTGATCTTGCAGCTAGTTCTGATTTAATTTCTCGTATTGCGGATGTATTTGGATCGGCAACAGCTGATGCAATGATTCCAATTTTTTATGGAGGAAGTGATTTTGCGATGGATGGTTTCATTGGCAAACCTCTATTGGCCAGAAGCTCTTCCAAACACCAATATTTCTTTGTGAATGGTCGACCTATTCAGCATTTTCTTCTAGCTAATGCCATTAAACGAGCATTCCATTCAATGCTGATGGAAGATAAGAGACCGATTTTCATACTTAATATCAAGATTGATCCAGCTCTAATTGATGTAAATGTGCATCCCCGTAAAATTGAAATTCGTTTTGAAGATGAGAAAAAAATGATGTCTGTGATTTATGGAGCGGTCAAAACTGCATTGGAAAAAGTCAGTCTAATTCCAAAAGCATATACAGAATCTCAACGTTATATGTCCGATGCCTTTCCAGTATCTGCGCCGGTTGGACATGGTAGTTTTGGGGGTTCGGTGGCTAATTTTTCTACTGCACGCGCATCTCAACCTTCGATGGAATTTAGAGTGCAGGGAGGTCTAGCGGAAGAGAAACCTAAAATTCGTGCAATTACACAAATTCTCAATTCATATATTGTGGCGGAAAATGAGGAAGGTCTGGTTTTGATCGATCAGCATGCCGCTCATGAGCGAGTTCGTTATGAAGAGTTGATGGATGGCTATGAAGCGCAACAAGCCCCTGTTCAACCCCTATTGATGCCTTTGGCTTTGGAATTAACTCAGGATGAAGTGGGTGTGGTGGAGAGTGAAAAAGAGATTTTCGAAAAATTGGGATTTGCGATCGAACACTTTGGTGGCAAAACTTTTTCTGTCAGCGAGGTGCCGAGTTGTTTGGCCGGTGAGGATTTGGGTACAGTGATTCGTGGAGTGATTGATGATATTTTGAGTGGAAAAGGAGGCTCCAAATTTCAGGGACGTGTGGAGGAGGTTTTGACTTATATGTCTTGTCGTTCAGCGATCAAATTTGGTCAGAGTTTGCAGATCAGTGAAATGGATGCCTTGATGGAACAAATGGAAGGATTAAAAAGACCATTCACCTGTCCGCACGGTCGCCCGACTATGTTGAAACTAACTCTAGATGAGTTGAATAAGATGTTTGGGAGGAAGTGATTACTTACTCCATACCCCAGAAAAGTGTCGGTCGTAAACTAGATTTGTAGCGTAGGTGACGTCGCCGGTGGAGTCGATGCGGGCTTCTTGAGGATGGATGGCGAGGTTTTGGAGATCAGAGTCGGTGGAAAGGGTTTTGGTGAAGATAGAACCAAGAGAGCCGGGTTGTTTTTCGCTTATGAGCCGGTATGAGGCGGCTGGTGAGAGGTCGAGGCGAATGCCGGGTTGGTATTTGATTGTGACTTCGGAGCTTTCGCCGGCAAGGATTTCCATAGTTGTGAGGAAGTATGATTTTTTCAGTTCTTTGTCATATTTCAACTGAACTTTTGGTCCGTTTTGGGAAAGTAAAATTGTGTCCGAGGGAACGTAAATTTTCATCACCGACTTATTGCGGCCGCGGCCCAAAATATCAATCAAATGGTCGGGCATATCGCTGAAACCGTAGTTTGCGAGGATTGTTTTCCAGCGGAGGTAAGTGTCGTTGGACCAATTGTGAGTGCGGCGAATGGTGAGGGTATTGGTGACTTGGCCAGTTTTGTCGATGTCGGTGTGGTGGGTGATTTTTTCTTCGATGAAATGATCGGATTTGGTGCCACCTGCAGAGATATTTATTACTGCGAGATAATCTTCATTGTCAGCCGTTTCGTGTACGCGGCCGGTGAGGTTTGCGGAATCGAAGAGGGCTTGGATTTCCTCGTCGGATGAATAGAGCATGATGTGTTTTTGCTGCACGGCTTTGTAGAGGTTTGAGGAAAGGGCAGGGAGGTTCTTTTCTTTTAAGAGTGAATCAACAAAGGCCGGGATGAAAAGTTTTAGGATGTGTTTTGGGTTTTCTTTGCCCCAAATTTTACCTTCAATTATGTAGGAAAGCAGGAGGTTGTAGTTTTCGGAGTCGAGTTTACCAAAATTACCGACTTGTACCGGACCGGTGACGTCGAGGAGGGGCTGGAGGAGGCCTTGGTTGATGGCGATGATGGTGTCTACCGACGGCCCGTTCTCTTTTTGGAGGAACCAGCGTAATTTTTTGGCTGAGGTTGGGAAGTCGTGTGAATAGTTTGCGTCACGGAAACGCCAGTTGGGTGTGAAGGCTTTAAATTCTTCAGGTGGTTCGATGATGGGACCGTAGGCGTTGTCGATGTCATAAACGTCGTGTACTGAGAGTTTTTCGATGTAGCCTTCATTGACGTCGACAATGGCGTAAGAACCGATGAATCCCCCACTGGGACGGATTTCTTTGTTGTTTTGGAGAAGGATTAGATAGCGATGAGGATAGCGGTCGCCGAGGAGTTTTAGGAGAGCGGGGAAATTTTCGGAAGTACTCTCGAGAGTGGCGACGATTTCGTCTATTTTTGATTTTGCAAATTTGACCCGAGCCTTCATGTCAGCAGGGATTAGGTCTTCGGGTACGGAGTTGATGAAACTTGAGGCAGTTTTGATATGAACTAGAGCTTGGTCGGTTTTTTCCAGTCCAACTTTTAGCGCGTCTGTTATGGAGGGAGAATCTTCGTCCGGATTCTCATTTTTGGCGATAAAATAAACAGGGATTTTGCTGAATTCTTCCAGTGCTTCTAGAAAATAACTTCCAGCTTTAGCGAATTCTTTGCCTCCTTCGAGAATGGCGTTGGCGGCAGCTGTGCTAGAGGATGATGCGGAATAACGCGTTTTGCTGCCGGAAAGAAACCAAAGAGAAGCTTTGGCTTCATCAAAAATTAAGAAAGCTTTATCAAAAGCTTCAAGTGCTGATTCGAATTGAATTTTGCTGGCAGATTTTCCAGCATCAACTAGGTATGAATAACCTTCATAAGCTGCTGCGGAAATTTCAGCCTCCAACTCCTTGCCTTTGCTGTAAACCGACATTGTATTGATCAGAAAAACAATCAGGAATCCCATCATTCCTACGCGTATAAAACTGGCGGCGAGACGTGATGGCTCCCGGAGTTTGGCTGAGACGTAAATATATTTTTGATTTTCTTGTTCCGGAGGGCTGATGTCTTGAATCTTTTGAATTGGGCTGCGTTTTTTTGCGATGCTGGTTTTTATTTTCATCGCTTTTTCAGGCTTTTTATTTTTGCCTAAATTAATACGCGTATGTTGATCTTTTGCTTGAATGTCATTGAGCTTTTTCTTCATTCTCCCTGAGGTTCAAATAGTTGATAGAGCTAATTCCGTCGTTGAAGTAGTTTTTGCCGGATGTAATTGCGGAAAAGGGTTTTAATAACTCGATCATTTTCTCATCTTCGAATAGATCTTCCAAGAGAACTTCCAAATTTAGATATGAAATGGCATCTGAACTGCGCAAAATCGGTTCAATGTTTGTGGCAAAAAGTTCTGAGTTCATCAGGCTATCTGTGCCTTGTTCTAAGTCGATACTCTGTTTGAGGGAATCAATATTATTGGAGATAATTGCTAGATTGTCTTTGATTGTGTAATGAATCGCGAATTTCCTCTTTTTCATGGTCATACTATGGATCACATGTTCTTTGTAGGTGTCTTCTTGCTGCAAAATCTCTTCAGGAACTGCCACAATTTCACGACTTTGTGTGCCGTCCGGAAGTGTATAGGGCACTACCTTTGTTTGAAAAAATGCTCCGGCAGCTGAAAAACTATCTGCCAAACTTTTTAAGCGTTCTGCATCAGCCTTGGGACTATCCAGTTCGATAAGAACTTTGTATATTTTGTTTTTGGCATTTCCTTCAACCGCAAAAGCAAATTCATCACTCAACAATGAGAGAATGTCGTCTTTGAGATTAACGTCGTCACCAAAATATTTTTGGATGCTGGTATTAAGCAATTCTTCCATAAAGGCGAACTTGGAACTGCGCCCAAGTGAAAGAACTTCAAACAGTCTATTGAGCTGATGTTCTACATTTTGGCCACCCCAGAAAAAGAGCACGTCAGGACTAATGAATTTTGATAATTCGGCACGGTATTTTTTGCTCAGGTGGATGTATGAATTGTTTTTCAAACCATTCGTGTTCAAACTAAGAAAACTTTGAAGGGCGAATCGGTCTTCCAGTGCGATAAAAGAAATTCCTTCTGCATCAAATAATTTCAAGAATGGATCCAATAGAGATTTGCTAAGACCTCGCTGACTAAGTGCAGGGAAATTCTTGAAGAAATTATCGTCAATTAAGTCGAAATTTAAATAAAGGAATCCGAAACGATTGAATGGTAGATTGTTGCGGATTTTGATGTATTTTTCAGTTTTGGATACGGGTTCTTTGTCTGCCAGGGCTTTGAGTGCGGCGATACCCTGATTATCTTCGGCGATAAAGATGTAGTCCCCCAAACGATGGCTGTCTGGGTTTTCTTCCATGAATTTTTGAGAACCAGCTTGCTGACTAATTTCAGCGAAATAAATAGTATGCAGTGAATCCTCGTAAGAGAGAATGCTGACACCGGCTTGGCGGCCGATCCATGACAAATTATTCAAATTCAGAATATTGGGAACCCGGATATCGAGTAATTCCAGTGCCTGCTGCATCTGTTTGTGGTTTGTATCTACGTTAAATTCGATGGTAAGCACGGTGTTTTCTGCAGGAAGGTAGTGAGCAACTGGAGTGGCTCGGAATGCTTTGCTAAAAAGGAAGAATCCTGTTGAAATAAGAATTGTCAGCATAATTATGACCAATGCTGCGATAAAAATTTGCTGCTTTGGGATATTTATTTTCTTTTTCTTGGACTTCTTCTTTTTCTTCTTTTTGCTATCACTCTTAAATAGTGACGTGAAAGATTTTTTATGATTTTTGGAGACTTCCTTTTGCGCCTCTTTCTTTAGCTCTTTTTTGGACTTTTTCTTTGTCAAAATCCCCTTTTTCCCTTTTTCCTTCTCTTGTTTTTCTTCAACAAGCTTTCTGACAGGCTTTTTCTTGCTGGATTTTTTGCCCATGGAATGAGTTAGAGTGAGTGAATTTTGGCACAGTTTAGGCTACTTTTGAAGGGCATATTTATGGTATAATATAGGGAAGTTTAAATAAAAATAATGGAGAAAGAACCAATATTTCAGACTAGCCCCAAGGAGACTTTTGATAAAAATCTACTTTTAAATGATGCCTCAACTGATGTCGGGATGTCACTGATGGAGGGCTTGCCTTTGGACGATGCGGAAGCAAAAGAGATTGTAGATAGCTATGATCATCTTTTGCAGCTGATGAAATTACAGGGTGAAAGTGAGGTGCATTTGGCAGAAGGTAGTTTTGTGAGAGGGGTGATGAAGATTGATGGACATAACATAAGTTTTGGATCAAAAACTGTTGGAGAGGCAAAAGTTTATGATATTAATGATCAAAATGGAGCTTCTTTCACACTGGTTGATGGAGAATTAAGAGCTGAGAAAAATTCAGGTGAATTGAGGGGCACAGTGAGGAAACATCTTCAAAGCCTTATCAATAGTTTGCAGTAGAGCTTAAGATGCTTGTGCCTTTACCTCCATCGTTTTTAACGCTATAGTTTGATCTTATAACAATCTATTATGAATTTAGGTGTACTAGATCAATTAGCCTTGGGTCAAATAGACCCTGAAGATGTAGATATGGATAAGCTTAGGGCAACTCTTGACTTACTTACTGATGAAAACAGAAGACGAATAGAATGTATACTAGAGCCTATAGAATCATTGAAATGGTTTCCTTTACATGATGGAGTGCTTGAAGAGTGCCAAGTTGGAGATAGGGTGGGAGAACTGATTGATAATAGAGGCCGTGTAGCTTATCGGTTAACAGCAAGTACTGGCCTTAAAACACATGCATCAAAGTTGAGCCATGTTACCAAAGCTAACAAACTGACTGTTGAACCGGTACACAAGGCTTATAGTGAGATTTCACCCTTTCCATTGAAAAGAGGTCAGTACCATGAATTGACTGAAGAAACATTGAGGGCTGTTTTGGACTCTTTGTTTAGAGTGCTTCCACTATCTCAGCAAGCTTTGGACATGCTGAAGTTGTAAGTTTTGCTTCGTCTGCTAGAATAAGCGGGCTTTTTAAACATTCGTCATGACCGCTAAAGAACTACGCAAATTATATATCGACTTCTTCGTTGAAAAACATGATCACGCTGAGATTAGTGGATCTTCTTTGATCCCGGAAAATGACCCAACTGTGCTTTTTACAACAGCGGGCATGCATCCTCTAGTTCCCTTTTTGATGGGAGAGGCTCATCCTTCCGGCAAACGTTTGGTGGATGTGCAGAAATGTATTCGTACCGGAGATATTGATGAGGTTGGCGATGCTTCTCATCTGACATTTTTTGAAATGTTGGGGAATTGGTCTTTGGGCGATTATTTTAAAGAAGGAGCGATCAATATGAGTTTTGAATTTTTGACTACAGTTTTGAATTTGCCTTTGGATAAATTAGCTTTCACTTGTTTTGAAGGAGACGATGATGCGCCGCGTGACAATGAATCTTTTGAAATTTGGAAGTCACTGGGAGTTTCTGAGAATCGTATAGCTTTCCTGCCGAAAAAAGAAAATTGGTGGGGTCCTGCTGGTACTAGCGGTCCTTGTGGTCCTGATTCTGAGATGTTTTATTGGACTGGAAATGGTGAAGCGCCTGAAGTTTATGATCCTGAAGATGCTGCGTGGTTGGAGATTTGGAATGATGTTTTCATGCAATACAACAAACAAGAGGATGGCAGTTTTGTAGAACTTGAACAGAAAAATGTGGATACTGGAATGGGATTGGAGCGTGTAGTTGCGGTTTTGAGTGGAGCAAAGTCTGTTTATGAGACTGAACTTTTTGCTGAGGCGCTAGCGGAGATTAGGCTATTGGCCAGTGAGTCTGTCGAACGTTCTGAACGAATTATCGCTGATCATTTGCGTACTGCGAC
>JAESSS010000095.1 GCA_016763975.1 Candidatus Altimarinota bacterium | reverse complement strand
TTTCTTTTTTAGGTTTTTTTCCTTTTTCAGGAGCATTTCCTTTTGAAATGAATTCTACCTTTCCTTTTTTAGCTTCAACCTTTTCAATGGCTGTTTTAGAAGCTTTGTGGACAATAATTGTTAGTGTTTTTTCGAGTTCATCACTGCCAAGAAGTTTAACAGGTCTGTTCTTTTTTGAAATAAGATTTTTTGCGTAAAGTGCTGCGACATCTACAATTGAGTTGTCGTCAAAAATATTTAATGAACCAACGTTTACTGCTTGGTATTCAAAGTGGTTTGGATTTTTGAATCCCTTTAGTTTAGGCATTCTCATGTGGTAAGGAGTTTGTCCTCCTTCAAAACCAGGTCTTCTGCGTCCACCTGTACGGGCGCTTTGACCTTTCATACCTCTACATGAATAAGTTCCATGTCCAGAAGCGTTTCCGCGTCCTACACGTTTTCGTGCTGTTTTACCGTTTTTGCTGCTTAGTGTGTGTAAAGTCATTATATTTAATTAGCTGTTGTTATTCTACTTTTTGATTTCTTCTTTTTTGTCTTCAACTTTTTTTGTAGGGTTTTCATCTTTTTTTGAGGGCCCCTTCGCTGGTGCTGCGGGGCTGTTAGCTTCTGTTTTTTCTGTAGGTTTTGCTGCAGTTTTTTCGATACGTTTTGCAGCGCTAGCTTTTTTACGTTTTGCCATTCCCGGAGTTACTCTAAACATTCCGAGTGCTTTGAAAGTGGCTTTTGTGTTGTTTACTTTATTAGTTGTTCCGTATGATTTTGAAAGAATGTCTTTGATTCCTGTTAGTTCAAGGATTTTGCGGATAGCTCCTCCAGCGATGATACCTGTACCAGGTCCAGCAGGGATAAAGAGAATCTTTGATGCCTTGAATTTGATTTTTAAATCGTGTGGAACTGTTGTTCCATCGATTGGTACTGTGATTAGGTTTCTTTTTGCTTTGGCGATACCTTTTTGGATAGCACCAGTAACTTCGTGTGATTTTCCGATTCCAATTCCAACTTTTCCTTTTCTATTACCAATAACTACAGTTGCTCTGAATCTAAGCTTACGTCCACCTTTTACTACTCTAGTAACACGATCAATCTGTATTACTTCTTCTTCGTATTCCTTTGGTTCTCTTTTGTGGAATCTTCCTTTTTTGTGAGCTGGTTTAGGCATAGTTATTAGTTGTTGTTAGATTTTTAGTCCGCCTTCGCGTGCTGCTTCGGCTAGTGCTTTTACACGGCCGTGAAATTTGTAGCCGTTTCGGTCGAAAACTACTGTAGTTACTTTTTTAGCAGAAGCTGCTTTTGCAAGTTCTGTGCCAACTGTTGTAGCCTTTTCAGTTTTTGTACCTTTTTTGGCTTTAACGTCAGATGCGTTGGCGATTGTAGTACCTGTTGTGTCATCAATAAGTTGAGCATAGATAGAGTTGAGACTGCGGAAGACAACTAGTCTTGGGCGTTCAGCTGTACCAGAGATTTTAGCTCTAATCTTATGATGTCTTCTTTTCCTTAATGTGTATTTTTTTGTAGGCATTATTATTGTTTAGTTAGGCTGCTTTTGCTGCTGCTTTGCCGGCTTTTCTAGCTACGTGCTCTCCGACATAACGAATTCCTTTACCTTTGTACGGTTCAGGTTTTTTGTATGAACGTATTTTAGCTGCTACTTGTCCGACTTTTTCTTTATCAATTCCTTTTACGATAATTATTTGTTTGTTGTTTGGGTCTTGTACGAATTCAATATCTTTGTCTGCTTGGTATTTTACCGGGTGAGAGAATCCAAGAGTTAGCTCAATGCTGTTCTTGCTTGGTTTAGCTCTGTAACCAACTCCGATAATTTCTAGGTGTTTTTCGAATCCTTTTGATACTCCTTCAACCATGTTTGAGAGTAGAGTGCGTGTTAGTCCGTGAAGTGAACGAGCTTCTTTGCTTTCGTCAGGTCTAGTAACAATAATTTCATTGTCTTTGACTTCAGCTTTGATCATTGGGTGTATTTCTCTCTTAAGTTCTCCTTTAGAACCTTTGACAGTAATAGTTTGACCGCTGACTTCAACAGTTACGCCGCTTGTTATCTCTATTGGTTGTTTTCCGATTCGTGACATGGTAGTTAGTTAGGTCTGCTGTGCAGATTGTTAGTATATTTCACATAGTAATTCTCCTCCGATACCTTCTCTATGAGCGTCTAGATTAGTCATAATTCCTTTAGAAGTCGAGAGAATAGTGATTCCTAGTCCGCTTTTGATAACTCTTAGTTGGTCTTTTTTAACATAAATCCTTTGTCCAGGTTTTGAAATTCTTTTTATAGTCATTTGAGTACGGTCTTCTTTTAGTGTTATTACTACTTCTTTTGCGATTCCTTCACCTTCGACTTTGTAAGCTTCGATGAATTTCATTTTCTTCATTACTTTGAGTATAGCTTCTTTGATTGTTGAATATGGAGCTCTAACAACGTCGTGTTGTGCCTTTCCGGCGTTTCGGATTCTTGTTAGTAGGTCTGCGATTGGATCTGTATGCATGGTTTTGATTAGTTATTTGGCTTGCCCCTTTGGGGCTACGCGGCCCTGCGCTTTGCGCGGGCTGTTACCAGGATGATTTAGTTACTCCCATTATTTTTCCATTGCTGGCTAGTTCTCTGAAACAAATACGGCACATTTCGAATTTCCTCATGTATGAGCCATTTTTACCACATAATGGACAGATATTATACACTTTTGTTGAATTTGTGATTTTCTTGCCTTGCGCATGTTGACGTGTTGCGCGTGCTTTTCTTTTCTGATTCTTTACTTTTAGTGCTGTTCTAGCCATTTTGAGTGATTATAATTGTTTTTTAAATGGGAATCCGAGTGCAGTTAGTAGTGCTTTGCCTTCATCCTCGGTTTTTGCAGTTGTAGAGATACAAACTTGCAGTCCGTGAATTTTGAGGATGTCGTCAGGGCTGATTTCTGGGAACATAACGTGTTCTTTGAATCCAACGCTGTAGTTACCTTGACCGTCGAATGATTTAGGAGAGATTCCTCGGAAATCACGTACACGGGGGAATACTATGTTTACTAGCTTGTTGATGAAGTCGTACATTGCTTTTCCTCTTAGAGTGACAGAGGCTCCAACTACGTCTCCTTCACGAATTTTGAAGTTAGAAACTGATAGTTTAGATCTGTTCACTGTTGGTTTTTGACCAGCAATAAGAGTTAAGTTTTCTACGATGTGTTGGTAGTCTTTCTTTTGATCGTGACTGATTCCTGAGTTGATAACAACTTTGGACAGTTTAGGAACAGACATTACATTGTTTAGTCCTAGTTCTTCTTTAAGCTTAGGAGCAATGTCTTCTTTGAATCTAGTTTGCAAATTTTTAATTTCAGCTTTAGCCATGTTACTTCTTAGTGATTATATCTAATGTTTTTTTACTTTTTTTGGAAATCCTCATTTTTTTACCGTTTTCTGATTTTTCATATCCAATTCTTGTTCTCTTCTTTGTTTCTGGACAGACGAGCATAACGTTTGAGGCACTGAATGGTGCTTCGTATTTTACGATTTCACCTGGACGTTCTGATGTCTTTTTGATGTGTTTTGTACGAATGTTTACTTTTTCTACTACAACTTTATTTTGTTTACGTAGAAGTTTCATGATTTTACCAGTTTTTCCTTTGTCTTTGCCTGCTATGACGACTACGTTGTCGTTTAGTTTGATTTTCATAATACTTCTGGTGCTAGGGAAATGATTTTTTGATAACCTCGTTCACGTAGTTCTCTTGCTACTGGACCAAATACACGAGTTCCTTTTGGTTGTCCGTCTGCGTTAACTAGTACGATAGCATTTTCGTCGAATTTGATTGTTGATCCATCTTTTCTTGAGAATTCTTTTACTTGTCTTACAACAACACCTCTTTCTACGGATTTCTTCTTTACGATTCCTTTAGGGCTAGCAACTTTTACTGCTACCACTACTAGGTCTCCAAGACGAGCGTATCTTTTCTTTGAGCCACCGAGAACTTTAATACATTTCACCACTTTGGCTCCAGTGTTGTCTGCTACTTTTAGTACTGTTTCTGATTGAATCATTATTTAGTTGGTTGTGGTTCTATTAGTGTCCACTTTTTAAGTTTAGAGATAGGTGCTGTTTCGTAGAATGTCACAGTGTCTCCAAGTTCGAATGCCTTTTCTTCAGGGTTATGAACGTGGAATTTTCGTGATACACGATATCTCTTCTTGTATTTTGGATGATTCTTGTAGGTGTGAACTGTTACTACAATTGTCTTCTCTTGTTTTGTGCTGGATACGATTCCTTTTTTTGATCTCATAATTGGTTTAGGTTAGGCAGCTTCTTCTGCTACTACTACTGGCTCTTCTTTAACTGTGGATCTCATTTGAGTCATCAGTGTTTTGATACGTGCGATTTGAGCTCTGTAGTTTTTAATTTCGTGATGATTCTTTGCATGCCCGTTGTCTACATCGAAGCGTATCTTAGCGAGCTTTTTACTAATATCAAGTAATTCTGTCATTAATTTGGCTTCATCTAGTTTTTTGAGCTCAATAAGTGTCTTCATGATCGGTCATTATTATTTATGAATTTGCATTTTAGCGGTAGTTTGTGGGCTGCAAGTCTCATTGCCTCTTTAGCAACTTCGATGGTAACACCTTCCATTTCAAAGATAATTGTTCCAGCTTTCACAACTGCTACATGGTGATCTGGAGCTCCTTTACCTGATCCCATTGGCACTTCTGATGCTTTTCTTGTGATCGTTTTGTGAGGGAAGATACGGATCCAGATTTTACCTCCACGTTTTGTGTGTCGAGTCATAGTTCTACGAGCCGCTTCAATTTGACGTGAAGTGATCTCAGCTGAACCTTGGGCTTTTAGACCGTAAGTCCCGAATGCAATCTGAGTGCCTCTGAAGGCTACTCCTTGGATTCCAGAGCGATCTCTGAAGTGTCTTCTGTATTTCTGCTTTCGTGGTTGTAACATGGTGTAGGTTAGGCTTGTTTAAGTTCTTCAATTTGTTGTTTAAGTTTGGCTTCGAGGTCCTTTTTGAAGACTTCTCCTTTGTAGATCCAAACTTTAATACCGATTTTGCCATAAGTTGTAGCTGCTGCTACAGAAGCGTAATCAATGTCAGCACGGAAAGTGTGAAGGGGGATCTTTCCTTGAGAGAAGAATTCTCCTCTAGAAATTTCCACTCCGTTCAAACGTCCTCCCAGGTAGATCTTAATTCCACCTGCTCCAGCTTCAATTGTTTTTTCGATAGCAACCTTGGCTGCTCTTCTGTAAGAGATTCTACGTTCTACTTGATTGGCGATGCCTGTTGCTACGATTTGAGCATCAAGCGTTGGCTTTTTAACTTCTTTAATATTTACTGCGAATGATTCTCTGAATTGTTTTTTTAGTTTATCTTTAAGTTTTTCGATCAATTCTCCACCACGACCAATGATTAAACCTGGTTTTGCAGTGTGAATATTTAGAATGATCTTACCCTGGGTTCTAAGTATTTCGATAGTTGAGAGACCGTCTTTATCCAATTCTGCTCTAAGCATTTTTTCGATAGCAATGTCTTGGTGAAGATGCTTAGCATATTTACCTTTTCCTGCGTACCACTTGGAGTCCCAATCTCTTGTTATTCCGAGTCTGATTACTTTTGGATTTACCTTTTGTCCCATACTTAGGGGGTGTTATTTAAGAATTATTTTTTGACTGTTTCTTCTTTTTCAGCCTTTGGGTCTTCTTCAGTCTTTGCTTCTTCTTCCTTTGCCTCTGTAGGCGCGCTCACAACATTACGTGATTCAACAGTTACTGTAATATGTGATGTCCTTTTGAGGATAGGGTGAGTACGTCCTTTTGATACAGGGAGGCTTCGTTTTAGTGTTGGGCCTTCTGTTACGATGATTTCTTTGATGTAAAGTTCTTCAGGTTTTTGCTTGAAATTGTTCTTTGCGTTAGCTACTGCTGACTCGATAAGTTTTTTTAGTACAGGAGCAGATTTCTTTTGTGTAAAAGTAAGTATTTGTATTGCTTCAGCAGTGTGCATATTGCGAACTAATTGAGCAATAAGATTTGCTTTTTTTGGTGAGATTCTGACTTGTGATAGTTTTGCTTTCATTGTTTTTAGATTTAGGTCGATCAGCTTTGCTGATCTCCGGCCCCTCCGCTAACGCTGCGGGGCTGTTATTTAGCTAGTTTACCTCCATGTCCTCTGAATATCTTAGTAGGGGAGAACTCTCCGAGTTTGTGCCCAACCATAGTTTCAGTAACGAAGACAGGAATAAATTGTTTTCCATTGTGGACAGCGAATGTGTGTCCAACGAATTCAGGTGGGATAGCAGAGCTTCTTGCCCATGTCTTGATTGGTCTTTTTTGTCCACCGTCGTTTAGTCTGTCGACTTTCTTAATCAGTTTAGGGTCAACGAATGGTCCTTTTTTTGAGCTTCTAGACATTTAGTATGGGTTATTTGCGTCTGCGATCTTTGACGATCATCTTATCAGTATAGTGTCTTCTGCGAGTCTTGAATCCAAGAGCTGGCATTCCCCAAGGGGTTTTAGGATGTTTGAGGCCGATTGGCGCTCCACCCTCACCACCACCATGTGGATGATCAACTGTATTCATGGCCTTACCTCTAACTTGAGGACGACGACCGAGGTGTCTTTTTCTACCAGCTTTACCGATCTTAATGTTTGAATGATCGCCATTACTGACAGTTCCGATAGTCGCGTAAGCTTTTTTACTTACGAGTCTTACCTCTCCTGAAGGCATCAAAATTTGAGCGTGATCGCCCTCGAGAGAAACAAGTTTAATTGCAGTACCTGCTGAACGTCCCATTTGCCCACCTTTGCCTACGTGGAGCTCGACGTTGTAGATATTGTAACCAACTGGGATATTGATCATTTGCATACGATTTCCTACTTTGATCTTTGCTTTTTCGGCTGTCATAATTTTGTCTCCTACCACCACTCCTGTTGGAGCGATGTGATATCTCTTTTCACCATCTCTGTAGTTAACCAAGATAATGTAAGCTGTTCTATTTGGATCGTACTCAACTGTAGCTACAGTTCCTTCGATACCAGCTTTGTCAGTTCTCTTGAAATCCATCATACGATAGAGTCTTTTGCATCCTCCACCTCGATGACGAACAGTGATACGCCCAGAATTATTACGTCCAGTAATCTTCTTCTTAATATGCGTAAGACTTTTTAGGGGTTTATTAGTAGTGAGTTCTTCAAATGAAGCGACACTCATCTGTCTTCGACCCGGCGTTGTTGGTTTAAATTTCTTGAGAGCCATTATTTTTTCTTAGGTTTATGTTCTAGGATTTTACTTGGATCGATTGTTTGTTTTCCTTTTAAAGTAACGATTGCTTTCTTTTGAACGGGTCTTTTGATCATTATCCGTCCTCTTCCATACATTCGAGTCTTTTTAGGTGAGATTAGGATTCTTACTCGGTCTACGTCTGCTCCGTATAAAGCTTTAACAGCATTCTTGATGTCGATTTTTGTAGCGCTTCTTTTCACTAGGAAAGTGTATTGACCAGATTCCTGACGAATAGAGCTCTTTTCAGTTACGATTGTTTTGATGATTGTTGTAAAATTTTTCATTATGCTTTTTTACTTAGGAAAGTCTCTTCAATTCTTGCTACTGCATCTTTCATCAGTAGTATTTTTCTATATTTTTGTAGATCGTGAATGTTTAGGTATGCAGCCTGAATAGTCTTGGCGTTAGTGAGGTTAGAACTAGATTTCTTAAGGCCAACATGTTTTCCTGAAGTAACTATTAGGACATTTCTATCAACTGGTAGTTTTGTGATTAGAGCAGCTAGATCTTTGGTCTTTGGCTCTTTTACGTCGTATGATTCAAGTACAATAATGTTTTCTTCGCGTGCTTTTTGAGAAAGTGCACAGAACAAAGCTTTTCTTCTTTGTTTCTTAGGCATGTCCTTTTCAAAGTTTCGGTCTGAACTTGGACCAAATACTACTCCACCACCACGCATGTGTGGTGCACGGATGGTACCTTGCCTAGCATTACCTGTTCCTTTTTGACGGAAAGGTTTACGACCACCACCTCTTACAGCTGAACGGTTTTTTACGTGAGCAATAGGAGATCGTGTATTAGCCAACTGCCTCATAAGAGCTTGATGAACTAAATCTTTGTTGAAAGGGATGTCAAAGATTGCTTCTGGCAATTCCATTGTTCCGTTTTCGTCTCCTGCTTGTGTGTATAAAGTGACTTTCATTAGTATGTTCTGATAATTATGATGCCTCCATTTGGTCCTGGAACCGCTCCCTTTAGACAGAGAAGGTTCTTTGACACATCAATGTGGCTGATTTTTACTTTATTAACTGTAACTTGTTTATTTCCCATTTGACCTGGAAGTTTCTTACCTTTCGCTACTCTTCCTGGTTTAGTACAGGCTCCGATTGAACCTGGACGCCTATGATGGTGAGAACCATGTGTTTCCGGTCCACGTGAGAAGTTGTGACGTTTGATTACACCCTGGAAACCTTTACCTTTTGAAACGGCTGTAATTCTTACGATCTTTTCTTCCATAAGCTTTTCGAGGGTAATTTGATCACCCTTCTTGTATGATTCGAGCTCATCCTCTTTGATACGGAACTCCTTTTGGTGATAGAACTTTTTGGTCTTCTTAGCTTTCTTTAGTTTAGAAAAACCTAGGACTATCGCCGGATATCCGTCTGTTTCAGTTGTCTTTACTTGTGTAACCTCGTTAGGTTCACACTCGATAACTGTTACCGGGATCACGCGACCATCATCTTGGATAAGACGAGTCATGCCTACTTTTTTACCAATGATTCCTGACATAATTGTTTGATTGGTTAATCTCCTTGAGGAGTGTTTATGTTGACTGTTGGCCAGCCTCGATAAACTTTTTGTTAACATGCAAGTGTCAAAATTGCTTGTGCAATATACAGAGGTGTTTCTGGGTAGTCAACAGGAAAGTTATACTTTTTTCCCAAGGCTTGGTTTTGGCTAGGGGACTTGACTTTTTCGTTAAAAACGGCTATTGTCTCAGCTTAAATTTAATTATATGGTGAATAAGCCAAATTCAGAGTTATTATTGGGTGAAGTTGCCGATTTTAAGAGTCGTGTTGCTGGGGATCCTGATCTGCGTGAGCGAATGGATGCGATTGATGCTGCTGCAGATTCGATTATGCTTTGGCATGAACCGCTTCTACTGAAGCCTTTTTATGATAGGTCTGAGGATAGTGAGCTAATAGATCCAAATGTGGATTATAATGCTTTTATTCATGAATTTGGTTTGGAGAAGACTGCTCAGATGCCTGAAAGTGTTGATGATTTGTTGAATGTGACTGTGGATCCGTTGAATTTGGGGGCTGGGGTTTTTGTTAAGATTAAAGTGCTTTTGTCTGGAGATGGTAATTTTATTCATAGTTTGAGGGCTTTGGAGGCTGTTGAGGAGGAAATGCGTTCAGTTCTTTCTTGTTTGCCGTCTGAGCTGGGTAGGCAAAAGGTTGAAGAGGAGGTTTTTTCTGTGAGGAAGATGTTTGCTAAGTTGTTTGCTTGGAGGAGTGATTTCAAGAGATTGCCCGCTGCTAGTAGTATTGTGCAGGATGTTTTTTCTGTGAGGATTGCTGTAACTAAAGATTTATCTGCTGTTTTTGAGGCTATTTCTGGAGATCCTTCGTTTGAGGATAGGGCTTTGTTGCAGAGTTTGTATTTGTCGATGAAGAAGGTTTCTTCTTTGCTTGAGGCTTTTAGGGTTATTTTGGCTTTTGATATTTCGCAGTTGGATCTAGATGATAGCAAGGTTAAAACTTTGTTGCCTTTGGTGAAGAGGGAGGGTTTGAAGAATGTTTTGGAGGCCGGGTCAGTGGATGGTCGTTGGGTGAAGAGTTTCTTTAGTATTTTTCCGCTTATTGCTGAGAAGTATTGTAAAGATTTGAAGGGGGTTTCTGCGATTAAGTGGAGTCGGGCTAAGGGGATGCATACTATTTCGCCTGGTAGTTGCACTAGGGTTTATCAGTTGAATGGAGATGGTTATAAGTTTTCCTTTACGGAGGTAAGTTCCAACCGTGTATTGGGGCGTGTGTGTGGGCGTAAGCTTAAGTTTTACTCTAATAGTGGGAATAGGAATTTGAGTTTAGGGTTAGATGATCTTCCGAGAGCGGGTGTGGGTGTGGGCTCGAGTGGGGCAGTTTTGCATCATGATGATGGGGTGAAGTTTTTTTATTGTAGTGAGGGTGAGATTGAGTGTTTGTCTTGTTTTGAAGGAGTGGTGGATGAGGTTAAGGTTAAGGGGTGGGATAGGGCGAAGCCATCTATTTACGTGAAAATTAAAGATTCGTATTATCTTGTTGTTGAGGCTGATGTAAAGAAAGAGCTTTTCTAGATTAGTCCAAAAGTCTTTCCAAGGTAGGCTACAAAGAGCATTAGGAGGGTGATTCCTTCCCATTGGGAGATTTCTTTGTCGATGGTGATGAAGATGTAGAGGATTGTTACGAGGAGGAGGGCGGGGATGTGAAATGTGATTACTTCTTGGGGGATTTCGAGAGGGCCAATGAGGGCTGGAATGCCCATGACACCAAGGATATTGAAGATGTTTGAGCCTGTGATGTTTCCGATAGCGATGTCGGCTTTGCCTTTTTTGATAGCGATAATTGAGACGGCTAGTTCAGGGAGGGAGGTACCTATGGCAACGGCTGATACGGCGATGATGCCGGTGGATATGTTGAATATGTTAGCAATAGTGATGACGGAGTCGATTGTGAAGCTGGCTGAGAAATAAAGGGCAACTCCTGAGGTGATCATTATTAGTGGTTGTTTGAAGCCCAGTTTTTTTGTTTCTTTTTTTAGTTTGGATTGGTCTCTTTTTTCTTGGGGGTCTATTTGGCGGTGTGATTTGGCGTTGTATATTGTGTATGTGAGTAGGATTATGAGGGAAATGATTGCGTCTGGTATGGTGAAAACTCCATCGAGGGTGGTGAGAAAAATGAGGATTGTGCTGGCTAGGAGGATGGGAAGGTCATTTTTGATGATATCTCTGTCTACTTTGATGCCGCGACCGACAATGGCTGTAATGGCTAATACAAAGAGGATGTTGGCCATGTTGGAGCCGACTACGTTGTTTATCACCATACTAGATTCGTTTTTTAGTACGGAAGATACTGAGGTGGCGACTTCGGGAAGTGAGGTGCCGAGGGCGATGATTGTTACTCCGATTATAAATGGAGATATCTTGAAGTGCAGTCCAATTTTTTCGGCTGCTTCTGTGAAATAGTCAGCTGATTTAATTACTATTGCTAGAAAGAAGATGAATAGTAATGACTGTATAATGGTTTCCATAGTTTTGAATGAGTTGTTGCGAGGATTTTAGCACAAAAAAAGGCCCCAGTAGGAGCCCTTTTATTTTTTTGTTGTGATTATGTCGCTTGGAGCATTTTGATTTCGATTTCTACACCAGCTGGAAGTGCGAGGTTTGAAAGTGATTCGATTGTGTTTGGTGTAGCTTCAGTAATATCGATAATACGACAATGTGTGCGCATTTCGAATTGTTCACGAGATGTTTTGTGAACGAAGGTTGATTTGTTTACTGTGAATTTCTCGATTTTTGTTGGAAGAGGAATTGGTCCCGCTACAATGGCTCCGGTTCTTTCGGCTGTTTCTAAAATGAGTTTTGAAGTCTCATCAATGATTTTGTGATCGAATGATTTGATCTTGATACGAATCTTTTGTTGGGCTGCCATATTTGTATGGGTTAAAAATCGAGATGTCCCGCTTGGGCGAGTGCTTTTCTAAAATCAGAAGAAGCAATTTTGTAGAAGTTTTATATAGTTTTTTTAGGACTTAGTCAAACAAAAAGACCGTCCAACTGGACGGCCTTTCTTATTTCTAGTGAGTAAAAATTACTCAATGATTTTTGCGATAACTCCGGCACCTACTGTTCTACCTCCTTCACGGATAGCAAAACGTGTACCTTGCTCTAGTGCGATAGGGTATCCAAGTGTAATGATCATTTTGACATTATCACCAGGCATTACCATTTCAACGTCAGGTGGAAGCTCTACGTCACCAGTTACGTCAGTTGTTCTGATGTAGAACTGAGGTTTGTAACCTTTGAAGAATGGAGTATGACGTCCACCTTCATCTTTAGTGAGGATGTAAAGTTCAGCTTCGAACTTAGTGTGTGGAGTGATAGTTCCTGCAGCTGCAAGTACTTGTCCACGTTCGATTTCTTCTCTTTCAATACCTCTTAGAAGGATACCAACGTTGTCACCAGCTTCTCCACGATCAAGAGTTTTCTTGAACATTTCAACACCAGTTACTACGATTTTCCTAGTATCTTTGATACCAACGATTTCAATTTCGTCATTTACGTTTACTACACCAGTTTCGATCTTACCTGTAGCAACAGTTCCACGTCCCTTGATAGAGAACACGTCTTCTATTGGCATTAGGAAAGGTTTGTCTAGTTCACGTTTTGGTTGAGGAATGTATGAATCGAGAGTTTCAAGAAGTTCAACGATTGCTTTTTCGTATTCAGCATCTCCTTCGAGAGCTTTAAGAGCAGATCCTTTGATGATTGGAGTATCATCACCAGGATATTCGTATTTGTTTAGAAGTTCGCGGATTTCCATTTCTGAAAGTTCAGCGATATCCGGATCAGCCATATCCATCTTATTGAGGAATACGATGATGTAAGGAACGTTAACCTGTCTAGCAAGAAGGATATGTTCACGAGTTTGTGGCATAGGTCCATCTGCTGCAGAACATACTAGAATAGCACCGTCCATTTGAGCGGCTCCAGTAATCATGTTCTCTACGTAATCTGCATGTCCCGGACAATCTACGTGAGCGTAGTGACGTTTGTCTGTTTCATACTCTTGGTGAGAAGTAGCAATAGTGATACCTCTTTCTTTTTCTTCTGGTGCGTTGTCGATTTGATCGAAAGCAACTGCTTTACCAGTACCGTAATGTTTGTGTGCTACAGTTGTAATTGCAGCTGTTAGGGTAGTTTTACCGTGATCAACGTGTCCGATTGTACCAACGTTAACGTGTGGTTTACTCCTATCAAATACTCCGTCTGCCATGAGTGGGGTGTTTAGATATATAAGGATATTAAGCGCGGGAATCTTATATGAAAAAAAATCCCAACGCAAGATGATTATTCGCCTCCACTTGTACGTTTTGCGATGATTTCTTCAGCTACATTGTTAGGTACTTGAGCGTAGTGTCCAAATTCCATTGTGTAGTTACCACGGCCTTGTGTCATTGATCGAAGCTCGGTTGCGTAACCAAACATTGATGCAAGTGGGATGATTGATTTGATGAATTTGACTACTCCTCTATCTCCTGATTCTTGAATTTGTCCACGACGTGAATTGATGTCTCCCATTACGTCTCCGAAATAATCTTCAGGAACTGTAACTTCTACATTCATCACCGGTTCTAGTAGTTTTGGACTAGCTTGTTTAACCGCATTTTGGAAACAGATTGATCCAGCGATCTTAAAGGCCATTTCTGATGAATCTACATCATGGTAACTTCCGTCGATTAGCTCAGCTTTGAGATCTACGATAGGGAAGCCAGCGATAACACCTTTGGACATAGCTTCTTGGATACCTTTATCAACTGCAGGGATATATTCTTTAGGAATTTTGCCTCCGACAATTGAGTTTTCAAATTCGTAAGGTACACCAGGTTCTTGTGGAGTGATTTTGATGTGTACATCTGCGAATTGACCACGACCACCTGATTGTTTTGCGTATTTTTCTCTTACTGTTACTTCTTTGCTGATTGTTTCTCTGTAAGCTACCTGAGGCGCACCAACGTTTGCTTCTACTTTGAACTCTCTTCTCATACGATCGATGATGATGTCTAGGTGCAATTCTCCCATTCCTGAGAGGATAACCTGGTTAGTCTCTTCATCTGTGCGTACTCGGAAAGTAGGATCTTCTGCAGAAAGTTTTTGGAGGGCGATACCCATTTTTTCTTGATCGGCTTTAGTTTTTGGTTCAACAGCAATAGAGATTACTGGTTCTGGGAATTCGATTGATTCTAGAAGGATAGGTTGTTTGAGGTCACATAGAGTGTTTCCTGTTGTTGTTCCTTTTAGACCGACGATAGCTGCGATGTTTCCGGCTGTTACTACTTTGATTTCTTCACGAGAGTTAGCGTGCATTTGGAGTAGTCGTCCAACACGTTCTTTCTTTCCTGTAGAGGCATTCAGGATGTAAGACCCTGATTCTAGTTTTCCGGAATATACACGGAAGAAACATAGATTTCCTACGAATGGATCAGTTGCGATTTTAAATGCTAGTGCTGAGAATGGCTCGTTTACATCAGGTTTTCTGCTCATTTTTGTTTCAGAATCGTCTACGTCAGTACCTTGGATATCCGCTATATCTTTTGGGGAAGGTAGGAACCAACAAGCTGCGTCGAGTATTTGTTGAACACCTTTGTTTTGAAGGGCTGTTCCACACATTACAGGGTAGATTAAACCGGCGATTGTTGCTTTTCTAATTCCTTCTTTCAATTCTGGAGCAGTGATTTCTGCATCTTCAAGGAATTTTTCCATTAGGGAATCGTCGGTTTCTGCAACTTTTTCAACTAATAGTGCACGATATTCTTCTGCTTTTTCTTTAAGATTTTCTGGGATTTCAACGATTTCGATTACTTCACCATGTTCACCACTGTAGTTGAAGGCTTTCATATCAATGAGATCGATAGCTCCTTCGTATTCGTTTTCAGCTCCAATTGGGATTTGGATTGCGATGGCGTCTTTTGTCAGTCTTTCGTGAATAGTGCCAAGACTCATGAAGAAGTCAGCACCCATTTTGTCCATTTTGTTGATGAAAGCGATACGTGGAACATTGTATTTATCGGCTTGTCTCCATACTGTTTCAGATTGAGGTTCTACTCCCATTGCTCCATCAAATACTGCTACACCTCCATCCAATACACGAAGTGAACGTTCTACTTCTACTGTGAAATCTACGTGTCCAGGAGTGTCGATGATGTTGATTTGGTGTTTTGTGTCTCCTACTTTCCAGAAACATGTTGTTGCTGCTGATGTAATTGTAATACCTCTTTCTCTCTCTTGTTCCATCCAATCCATTTGTGATTCTCCAGTGTGAGTTTCACCAATTTTGTGAGTTCTTCCTGTATAAAAAAGGATTCTTTCTGTAACTGTTGTTTTTCCCGCATCAATGTGGGCGATAATTCCGATATTACGTAAGTCTTTTAGTTCCTGTGACATGTTTAATTTTTTTAGTTAGAAATACTGCAGCCTTTTGCGCATGCGAAAAAGCTAGACGCATTATATGTGCTGTCTAGTCGAAGTCAAGGGGAGAAAGCTCTGTTTTATTCTTTAACTTTCGTTCTCGTCTAGGGGTGTGAGGTCAGCGTGATAAGTAACTTCCCCAGTGATAGGATTGAGGTCCATCATGTAAGTTTTTCTTACTTCTTTTACTGCCCTTCTCATTGCTTCTCCGAATGTTTTGTAGCTTTTGTTTTGAAATTCATATGGTTTAGCTTTGCTAGGGTCGATGCTAAAACCTACTATTAGCTTGTTGTGTGCGCCTACGAGTGAGACCATTGTTTCACCTTTGAATTCGTTTACGTTTACTTCTACATTTCCTCCTGTGAATTTTTGGATTTTTAATTCTAGTTTGTTTTTTATGCTTCCTGCTGAAGGGATTTTTTCCTTTTGGGGAGCTGCTTTCGTTGCTGGTGCTCCTGCAGGTTTTACTTTGTTTTGTTTTTCGATTGCTGCTGGGCGTTTTGCAGTGTTGGTTTCAGGTTCAATTTTTAGGTCAAATCTGTAATTTTGTTTGACTTCATCTACTACCATTTGCATGGCTTTGGCGAAGTTGCTTTGTGCCTTATCACTACCGTTTACATAATATTTTGCGATTTTATCTGCTCCTGATTCGACTAACATTTGTGCAGTAATTTTTTTCGGATTCAACTTTTCATAGATGGTAAGGTGCTTTGTATCACCAGCTTCTTTGATTTCTACTTCAAGATAGCCTTCTGCATATTGTTTGATTGCTTGTTCAACTTGTAGTTTGATTAGTGTTGCTGGTGGAGCTGTTTCGCCTTTTGTTGTAATTGTTTCTTTTTGCTTTGGCGCTTTTTTTGTAGGTTTTGCTGCTGGTGTTCCTGCAGGTTTTGTCTGTTTTGCTTTGTTTTGTTTGTCGATTACTGCTTGGCGTTTTGCTTCGAGTACTTTAAGGAATCCTCCGCGTTTTGCGGTGTTGATATAATAAGTAGCAAGTTTGGCAAAACGTCCCATTGAATTTGATCCTTTTGGGTATTTGATTGGTGTAGCTATTGTGAAATGAGGTTTTTTTGTCTTCATACCTCCGATTGAGAGGTAGTATTTGTTGTTTTTGAATTCGATTTGGAAGTGATATTTGTGTGTTTTACCTAAAGTTAGGATAGTGTCTGGAACTAGTTTGTCCCCGAACTCGAGGGCTTCGTTTGTGGCTAGTTTTGCACCCATTTTCTTGAATGGTGCTTTTTTGAAGTATCTTTGTAGGAGTGTGATGTTTTTTGCGTAGTTTTCAGCTGATGTTGATAGTTTTTCAGTGGTTTTAGTTTTTTGTACATTTTCACGTAAGGCTTTGATTGCTGCTTTTGCTTTTGCGAGTAGTGTTTTGAGTGTTGTTGCTTTTCCGTTTATTTTTATTAGTCCAGTTCGTAGAATAGCGATTTTAGCTGGTAAATTGTGTGGTGATTTTAGTGTTGTGTCGGTTAATGTGATTGAGAGTTTGTCTCTTGAAATTTTTATCCCGTCGTTAAGTAGTGGGGATAGGGTTTTTTCTGCTTTGTCAGCAAGTTGTATGGATGTTTCTTTTTTCTCAATTATTCTTTTTGGAGTTTTTTTCAGTTTAACTTTTGTTTCTACTTTTTTGCTCTTTGCTTTAATTTTTGGAGTAGGGGTGTTTGCAGGTCTTTTGTATTTAATAGTTTTGATTTTTGGTCCTACATTTGTTCGTTTTGGTGCTGCTGCTTTAACTGGAGCAGGTTTCTTTACTGCAGCCTTTTTAACTGGCGCAACACTTGTTAAAGATGAAACGGCGATATATCCAGTGTAAGTACGATATTTACCTTTTAGTTTTGTTCTGTATTCTCCGAGGTGGTGTTTTACTTTAACAAAAACATAATTTTTTCCATTTATTTTTGTCATGTTTCTACCGAAGAATTTGATTTCATCTGTTTTGTAGACTAAACCTTTTCTCCCTCTTGCATTTGAAAGAGGTTTACCTTGGCTTGATATAAGGATACTAGTGTCTCTTTTGATGTGTTTTATTTTCTTTGGGAGGTATTCCCATGTAAGTTTGCCTGCGTCGATCGCTTTACGATTATTAGTAAAACCTTTTAAAATTGCTTTTGTGTCCGGTTTTCGCTTTGGGGCTCCCGGATTGGAAGTTGGAAATTTAGCCATAGTTTTTGTTTTTATTTATTCTTATTATACAATGTTCTCGCCTGAATAGCAAGGGGTTAGAGTGTGTCTGCTAGCCTTTTTTGTAGTGTTAAATTGTCTACGTGTACCAATCTTTCGCCTTCTGCTTTGTGGACTTCGTAATGTACGTGTCTTCCACGTCCTTTTCGTGCACCTACTCCTGTATTTCCACCTTTTCCGATAACTGTGCCTGCGGAAATAATCTGTCCGGCTTTGACTTTGACGCTATCCATGTGGGAGTAGTAATGATATTCGCCATTGAGTGAAAGGATTAGGACTCCATTTCCTGAGATTGGAGTGTTCATTCCTCCTTTTACGTATTCGTGTTTTTCGCCGCCGCCTTGCCATTTGCCGTTTGCTGAGACTACTAGGCCTCCTGCATGAGCTGTTAGGTTTGGGCCAATTTCTCTCATTCCTTCTTTTTTGATGTGTCGTGCTTTAAAGAAGACATCGATGGCTGTCTTGTGCGCTCCGTGGCTGTGTGCGAGCTTTTCGTGAGAGGCCAAGCTTCCTGTTTTTTTGTCTTCTAATATGTAGGATCTAGCTTTGAAGTCTATTTTCCCGAATGTTCTTAGATAGGAGAGTAGGACTTTTTGATGTTTTAGTTTGTTTGGGCCAATGCGGTCAGCTGCTTCTATCACTGCTAACCATCTTTTGCCGTAGGCGTTTTTGTGTTTTAGGGCATTTGGTTTAATTTTTTGCATTAATTTGTTGCGGTATTGGTCGGTACAGGCGAGTGCTGCTCTTTCTGCTGTTTTTCGAGGAAGAATTTCTTTGAGAATGGCTGATTTGTTTAGTTGTTTCTCTGTTACGGCCTTTTTGAGTACTGCAAAATATTCTTTTAGCTTTGAGCTGTTTAGGCTCTTTATTCTTTTAAAGTTTAATGCCTTTAAGATTTCTTTGATGTTTTCCGGTGTTGTTTCGGATGTTTCTACCGGTTTTTCCTCTGGAACTTCTTCAGAAACTTCAGGCTCTTCTGGAGCTGGAGGAGTTGGAGGTTCATCATGATGTGCGTGTTCTTCTGGAGCTGGTGGGGGAGTGACGGGTTCAGCTTTAACAGGTTTTGGTATTTTGATTTTTGCGTATTTTGCTATTTCGGCTAACAATGTTTTGTTGGAGCTGTTGAAAGAGCTTGTGAATTCTTTTGTACCGTGTTTTCCGTTACCTACTCGCCATTTGTTGCTCTTGATTGAGCCGTCGAGTTCTATAATTTGATATAGTTTTGTATAAACCACTTTTTTGATAGCGGCTATTTTGGCTGTTTTTGTCATTTTTGAAGCTGTAATTGCTTTTATTTTTGCAATTACGTCGTTTCTGATGCGGAAGTCTCGTTGTACTCCTGCTACTTTGAAGCTGATGCGGCCTGTGCTTATTTCTATTCCAGCTTCTTTTGAGGTAAATGCTTTGTAGTCTATTTTTTCTGGATTCTTGAGTGTGTCTGTAGTTCCTTCTTTTACTTCGTTGCGGTTTGCGTCGTGTCTTGCTTTGAATAAGACTGCGTATTCGTCTTTTACTGATTTGTCTCCGTGTTCGAAGTAAAGTTCTCTTTGTGGGGTGTTTAGGTCGAAGAGGTTTTCGGCTTTGCCGTCGACATGATCAATAACTTCCTGAATCTCTATATGATCAGTTTGTAGTTTTTCTACTTTGACTCTACTTTGCTGGGGTTTTGGTTCGCTTGAAAGTGTCATTTTTGTTTTTAATAAATCGTATTATTATAGCAAAAATAAGCATTTTTCTCAAGGGGCTGCGACTAAAGTAGGTTTAGTAACGTGCGAGGTGAGCGAAAGCTTTGTTGGCTTGTGCCATTCTGTGAGTATCTTCTTTCTTTTTGTAGGCTGTTCCAGCTTCGTTTGAAGCTTCAACTAGTTCGTTTGCTAGTCTTTGAGCCATTGGAGAACCTTTTTTGCCACGAGCTGCACTAAGGATCCATCTGAAGGCTAATGCTGTTTGACGAGCTGGAGCTACTTCACGAGGGACTTGGTATACTGCACCACCGATTCTTTTAGCCTTAACTTCTAGTTTTGGCTTAACATTGGCGATTGCGGCTTTGAATACTTTGTCTGGGTCACCAGCGACTTTTTTGCTGATAATTTTGAGGCTTTCGTTGAAAATACGACGTGCTGTTGTTTTCTTACCATCTAGCATTAGATAATTTACAAATTTCTCTTGGATTGGAGAAGATTTTTCAGGAACAAATTTTGGTGATTGTTTTGTGCTCATTTATAAATTTTTTATGCTTTAGGTTTTTTTGTACCGTATTTAGAACGTCCTTGTTTTCTGTCGCTTACACCTTGAGTGTCGAGACTACCACGAACGATGTGGTAACGCATTCCACTCAAATCTTTTACTTTACCTCCACGAATTACTACAACTGAGTGTTCTTGGAGGTTGTGGCCTTCACCACCGATGTATGCATTAACTTCCATGCCATTAGTTAGCCTAACTCTAGCGTATTTACGTAGGGCCGAATTCGGTTTACGTGGTGTCATAGTTCCTACCTTGATACAAACTCCACGTTTTTGTGGGCAGCTAAGTCTGCGGCTGCGGTTGTTTAGGCTGTTGAAAATCACTTGTAGGGCAGGAGACTTGCTTTTGACAATGCTCTTCTTGCGTCCCTTTCTGATTAGTTGGTTTACTGTTGGCATGTATTACAATAGTTAATTGCTGGCGTAATTTAAAGTAAATTCACTTTAAATGCAAGGTAGTTTTTCTTCAATTTCTTCGTCTAGGTCTTCGATGACTAGGCGTTTTTCTTTTTTATGTATTTTTTCTACTTGAGCTACGATTTCTGGGTTTAGTCTGCGGAAGGTTGCACCAGCTGGTATAAGTTTACCGATGATAACGTTTTCTTTTAGACCTTCTAGATTATCGATTTTGTTTGTTGTAGAAGCTTCAACCAATACACGGATTGTTTCTTGGAAGGAAGCGGCTGATAGCCATGAATTTGTGTGTAGGGCTATTCTGGTTAGTCCAAGGAGTAATCTTTCTCCCATTGCAACTTTCTTTTTGCCTTTTTTAAGGGCTTTGTTTGTGTTGTTGAAATGGATGATGTCGATTATTTCTCCTGGAAGGAAGTTGGAGTCTCCACTTTCGATGATACGTATTTTTGAAACCATTTGTTTAGCGATGATTTCAATGTGTTTATCATTGATTGACTGTCCTTGAGAAGCGTAGATGGTTTGTACTTCAGATACGATGTATTTTTGTACAGTGTATGTGTCGGTTAATGCCATCAATTGTTTCAAGTCTAGGTGACCATTTGTAAGGGCTTGTCCTTTTGTCACTTTGGCTTTGTTTTTGACCTCAAGATTCTTTCCGTAAGGTATAATGTAATCTTTTGTAATTGGACCTTCAGAAACGATGATAATTACGTTTCCGATGATTTCTTTAACAATGCCATCCATTCCTGCTTTGAGAGAGCCTTTGTGGGCTTCTGCTTTCGCTATAACCTGTTTTACTTTGATAATGTCACCAACTTCTACTGTTGGATGTAGATCCGCTAGAAGTGTGTGTGCTAGCTCTACAGGGTCGTGGGATGTAACAGAGACAGTTGTGATTTTCCCTTTTTGGGTAATTTTAGCTACACCATCTAGATCTGAGATGATTGCAGGTTGTTTAGGTGAACGTGCTTCGAAGAGTTCTTCTACACGAGTAAGACCTTGTGTGATATCTGCTCCATCGGCTACACCACCCATGTGGAAGGTACGCATTGTCAGCTGTGTACCAGGCTCACCGATACTTTGAGCGGCGATAATACCTACGGCTGTACCAACTTGTACTTCTTTGTTTGTACCGAGATCTTTTCCGTAACATTTGATACAAATTCCACCTTCTACTTCACAAGTCATTACTGAACGTACGTTTACAGCGTTAACTTGTTGTTCTTCAATTTCTTTTAATGTTTTCTTTTCGATGATGTTGCCTTTTTCTGCGATGATTTCACCAGTTTTTGGATTGGCAAGATCTTCGGCCAAAGTTCGTCCGTAAATACGGATTTCAAATTGTTCACCGATGACTTCTGATTCTTCACGAGTGATTGAGTGCATTGTTTCACATCCACAATCGTATTCGCGGATTACTACATCTTGGTTTGAATCCACTAGACGACGAGTTAGGTAACCAGCTTCAGCAGTTTTAAGCGCTGTATCTGATTTACCTTTACGTCCACCATGAGTGGCGATGAAGTATTCAAGAATGGAGAATCCTTCTTTTAGGTTGGATTTAATTGGAAGCTCGATTGTTTTACCAGCCGGATTTGCTACCAATCCTTTGATTCCGCACATCTGAGTAATTTGTCCCCAGTTACCACGGGCTCCAGAGTCGATCATGTAGTAAATGTTGTTGTCTTGATCGATGGAACTAATCATACATTTGGTGATGTCAGCTTTTGCTTGGGCCCAAATTTTGATTGTGTGGTTGTAACGTTCATTATCAGTGATAAGTCCTTTCCAGAATTGATTTTGTACGGTTTTCACAACTTCAGAAGCTTCGTCGATGATTTTGTTTTTTGCTTCAGGAATGACCATGTCATCTTGAGCGATTGATACTCCTGAGATTGTTGCGAAGCGGAATCCTAACTCTTTCAGATTGTCAGCAAGTTGAGCTGTTCTTTTGATTCCTAATTCTTCGTATGATTCAGAAACGATACGTGAAAGTACTTTTTTGTTGGTAGTTTCGTTGTAGAAAGGGAGTCCTTCTGGCATGTAATCGTTGAATATTAGACGTCCTACTGTAGTTTCACGAATTTCTTCTTTGTAACGACATTTGACTGGCGCTTGAAGATGAACGTAACCAAGTTGGTAGGCGATTAGAGCTTCTTTTAGACTTGAGAAAGCCATTCCTGCTCCTTTTGCTTTTTCGTCTAGTTTTGTCAGGTAGTAACATCCCAGAACCATATCTTGTGTTGGTGTAACGATAGGTTCACCAGCTGATGGTTTGAGGAGGTTACGAGCTGAGACCATGATAGTTTTGGCTTCTTCTTGTGCCGCTTTTGAAAGTGGTACGTGAATGGCCATTTGATCTCCATCGAAATCGGCATTGAAGGCCGCACATACTAGTGGGTGAACGCGGATCGCTTTACCTTCGATTAGTACAGGTTGGAAAGCTTGGATACCAAGTCTGTGTAGAGTTGGTGCACGATTTAGTAGTACGTAATGATCTTTTGTTACATCTTCTAGGATGTCCCATACTTCTTTTTTGCCTGCGTTCATTAGTTTTTCTGCGTTCTTGATGTTGTGAGCGAAACCACCTCTGATTAGGCGTCCGATGATGAATGGTTTGAAAAGTTCAAGGGCCATTGATTTTGGAACACCACATTGGTGAAGTTTTAGTTTTGGTCCGATGATAATTACAGAACGACCAGAGTAATCTACACGTTTACCGAGTAGATTCTGTCTGAAACGACCTTGTTTACCTTTGAGCATGTCAGAAAGTGAACGTAGTTTTCGTTTGTCTCCTGAGTTGAATACTGTTTTTCCTTGGCGTGCTGAATTGTTTAATAGAGTATCTACTGCTTCTTGAAGCATTCTTTTTTCATTTCTGCAGATAACTTCTGGCGCACCGATAGACATTAGACGTTTAAGACGGTTGTTGCGGTTGATAACACGTTTGTAAAGGTCATTCAGATCTGATGCTGCGAAACGTCCACCGTCGAGTTGTACCATTGGTCTAAGATCCGGTGGGATAACTGGTAATACAGTCATAATGAACCATTCTGGTTTGATGTTTGCTTTGATCAGGCTGCCAACAAGTTTGATTCTTTTTACAGTTTTCTTATGTTTTGTCCTGAAGTGCGTTTAGCGTCTTCTTGGAGTTTTTCAATAAGTTCTGGCAGGTTTATGTTTGCAATGATATTGCGAATGATTTCGGCACCTGTTCCTGCGCTGAAAATGTGACCAAATTTCATAGACATGTTTCTGTACTCAATTTCTGAGTATACTTGTCCGATTTTTAGTTTTTCGAGTTGGTCTTTTGAATCTGCGTGTTGGAAATCTAATTCTTCCACTTTGTAAGCATATTCTTCTTCGAGTTCGATTGTCGCTTTTTCTTTTAATTTACCGTCTTCCATTTTTTCAATTTCGAGAGATTGAATTTTAAAGGCCGCTTTGATTTCTTTATGTTTGTCTTTGTAGTTATCTAGAATTTGTCCTTTGGTGGTTTCTAACGATTCTTGGTCAACTTCTGAAACCATGTATGCAGCAAAATAAACTACTTGTTCAAGAGTTTTGATTGGTAAGTCCAGAAGGAGTCCGATTCTACTTGGAGTAGAGCGGAGGAACCAGATGTGAGTTACAGGAACGGCTAGTTTAAGATGGGCCATTCTTTCACGACGAACTGAAGAGCGAGTTACTTCGACTCCACATTTTTCACAAATTACACCTTTGTATCTGATTCTTTTGTATTTTCCACAGTAACATTCCCAGTTTTTAGTTGGACCGAAAATCTTTTCACAGAAAAGTCCGTCACGTTCTGGTTTTTGTGTACGATAGTTGATAGTTTCTGGTTTTTTTACTTCACCGTGAGACCATGAAAGGATTTCTTCTGGGGAAGCGATAGAAAGTGATATTGAATCAAATCTGTCTTTTCTTAGGTTTTTGTTACCTTGGTTTTCGTGAGACATAATTGGTTTGGTTGGTTATGAGCAAGTTAGGGAAATTTTTATTATAGCCCTAGGTCCCTATCGATAGGGTTGTCTTCTTCAGGAGTTTCTGCAGGAGTTTCAACTGGAGTTTCAACTGGAGTTTCTGTTGGAATTTCTGTTGGTGCTGCTTCAGGAGTAGTTTCTGGAGTTTCAGCAGGAGTTTCTGTTGTAGTAGTGTCGTCGTCATCACTGTCGTCGTCACCTTTGCTATCGTCGCCTTTGCTGTCATCGCCTTTGCTATCGTCACTGCCGAAGAATCCATGATCTTCATCAGTGCTTGATTCTTCCATGTAAGTGCCTGATTCTTTGTCACTTTTCTTTTCAAGCATAATCATGTCTTGAACAACGATTTCAGTTTTGAATTTCTTGATACCTTCTTGGCTTTCCCAAGAGCGAGTTTTGAGGTAACCCTCAACGTAAACTAGCATTCCTTTTTTAAGGTGATTTTGGCAGATTTCTGCAAGTTTTGCCCATGCTACACATTCGTGGAATTCTGCTGAAGACTTTTTTTCTCCAGTTTTTGTTGTCCAGTCACGGTTTGTTGCTAGTCCGTAAGTTGTTACGTTTTGGCCACTTGGTGTTTGTCTCATCTCAGGGTCACGAGTGAGGTTTCCGATTAGAATTACTTTGTTAATGCTTCTCATGATGGTTGTGTTAGTTTATTATTTTGCTTCCTTTGCAACTATCTCCTTTTCTGTGACTTCAAGGGATCCGTTTTCGCGGGAGCTCCCTTTGCTATCTTTATCTATTTCTTCTTTTACTTCTGAAGCAATTTCTTTTTGGGCTTCGGCATTTTCTTCTAGGTATTCTTCTTCGTCTTCAGATTCAGTTAGTTGTACTGAAAGTCCGAGAGATTGAAGCTCTTTTACTAATACGTTGAAGGATTCTGGAACACGAGGTTTGCGGATCGCTTCGCCTTTTACGATTGATTCGTAAGCTTTTGAACGTCCGTAAACATCATCAGATTTGATTGTGAGCATTTCTTGAAGTGTGTGTGATGCACCGTAAGCTTCGAGTGCCCATACTTCCATTTCTCCAAATCTCTGTCCACCGTGTTGAGCTTTACCACCAAGAGGTTGTTGAGTGACGAGAGAGTATGGACCGACTGAACGGGCATGGATCTTGTCTTCAACCAAGTGACTTAGCTTCATGATGTAAGTGATTCCCACTGTAACTGGGCGGTCGAATGACTCACCGGTTTTACCGTCGTAGAGAGTTACTTTTCCGCTTTCAGGAAGTCCTGCGGCTATAAGTTCTTTTTTAATTCTTTCTGGAGTAACACCGTTTAGCGCTGGGCTGGCAACTGTGTAACCTTGTTTGATCGCTGCCCAACCGAGGTGGGTTTCAAGGATCTGTCCGATGTTCATACGGGATGAAACGCCGAGAGGGTTGAGGATGATGTCTACTGGAGTACCGTCGTCCAAGAATGGCATGTCTTCTTGAGGAACGATGATTGAGATCACACCTTTATTTCCGTGGCGTCCGGCAATTTTGTCACCGACTGATATTTTTCTAGTTTGAGCTATTGATACTTTAATTTGTTTCAATACTCCTGTGGAGAGTTCGTCTCCTGTTTCTTTTGTGAAAATTTGTACAGCAACTACTTTTCCTCCTTCTCCACCTGGAAGACGAAGTGAAGTGTCTTTTACGTCACGAGCCTTGTCTCCGAAGATCGCTCTAAGTAGACGTTCTTCTGCAGTGAGTTCTGTTTCTCCTTTTGGAGTAATTTTACCGATAATGATATTTCCTTCACGGATTGTTGCACCGATGCGGACGATACCATCTTCGTCTAGATCTTTTAGTTTAGCTTCACCAACATTTGGGATATCTCGAGTGATAACCTCAGGTCCGAGTTTTGTTTCACGGACATCAACTGTAAAGGTTTGGATGTGAACTGAATCATAGTATCCGCCTTTTAGTATGTTGTCTGAGATAATTACGGCATCCTCAAAGTTGTAACCGCGCCATGGCATGTAAGCTACAAGTAGGTTACGTCCAAGTGCGAGTTCTCCGTTTTCTGTAGCTGCGCCATCTGCGAGTGTGTCGCCTTTCTTCACTGTTTGTCCACCTTTTACCAATACTCTTTGGTGGATACATGTTCCTTGGTTTGATCTTTCGTATGCTTGAACTGCGTAAGAAACTTTTTTACCATTGTCATATACAACAGTAACCATGTTTGCATCTGCATAAGCAATTTTTCCGTCTCTTTCTGCCATAATTACTTGTCCTGAACTTTTAGCAGAGATTTCTTCAATACCAGTTCCAACAACTGGAGCTTTTGGAGAAATTAGTGATACTGCCTGACGTTGCATGTTTGAACCCATAGATGCACGTGTATTATCGTCGTGTTCCAAGAATGGAATCAATGATGTTGTGATTGAGATGATCTGTTTTGGAGATACATCCATATGAGTTACGTCGTTGACGTGAGCTAGTAGGGCTTCGAAGTTTTTACGAGCAGAGATACGAGAGTTTTTGAATTGTCCCATGTCATCTAGTTCTGAATTCGCTTGCGCTGTAACTAGTGCTTGCTCTTCGTCAGCATCAAAATAATGAATTTTCTCAGTAACGTATGGGCGAACTTTTATTGTTTTGAGATCTTTAATAGCTGCAATTGCTTTTGCAGATTTTGCGTCGAGTGTTTCACCGGCTTTTGCTACAACTTTTCCATTTTTTTCTACTGACTCACGAAGAATGCGTCCGAGTAGATTTTTTTCTGAGTTTTCAGCAGTATGTCTTACTTTTTTGAATGGAGTTTCAAGGAAACCGTATTCGTTGATTTTTGCGTAAGTAGCCAAGTGAACTACCAAACCGATATTTGGTCCTTCCGGAGTAGCAATAGGACAAATTCTTCCGTAGTGAGATGGGTGTACATCACGTACATCAAATGATGCGCGTTCTCTGGAAAGTCCTCCAGGTCCCATCGCTGAGATTCTTCTTTTGTGTTCGAGTTCTGCTAGTGGATTGGTTTGATCCATAAACTGTGAGAGCTGTGAACTTGCGTAAAATTCTCTCAATGCAGCCGTGATAGGTCTTGAGTTCATTAGTTGAGTCGGAGTAACTGTTTCGAGGTCCATTACAGTCATACGATCTTTTGCGATACGATCTGTCCTAAGCACACCAACACGGAATTTGCTTGAACCAATTCTCCAACCGGTCTGATACGACGGTTTGAAAGGTGATCGATATCATCTGGAACTTCTTGTCCGTTGTTTAGTCTGATTAGGTGTTTAAGAATGTGCACCAAATCTTTTACTTGGAAAGTGTGATACTTCTTTTTGTTTGGAGTATCGAATTGGAATCTTTTGTTTAGTTTGTAACGAGCTACTGAACCCATATCGTATTTCCTATAGTCAAAGAACATTGAGTTGATCAAGTTCTTTGCGTTTTCTGGAGTAGCTAGATCTCCAGGACGAATTTTCTTGTAAATGTTTTGGTAAGATTCATCGACAGTTTTGGCTGTGTCTTTCTCAAGAGTATTGAGGATGTAGTCGTGTTCGATGTCTAGGATTTCGTTTTTGAAAAGTTTCAGGATGTCTTTGTCACTTTCATATCCAAAAACACGTAGTAGGGAAGTAATAGGGATTTTACGTTTTCTGTCGATTTTCACTGTGATAATTCCTTTTTTGTCTGTTTCGATTTCAAGCCAAGCACCACGTTTAGGGATTATTTTGGCTGAATGTTTTCCTGGAGCAGCTGAGTTCTTGGAGAAGAATACACCTGGAGAACGTACGATTTGTGATACAACCACTCTTTCAATACCGTTGATAATAAAGGTTCCGCGGTTAGTCATAAGAGGTACGTTTCCTAGGAATACGTCCTGTTCTTTGATTTCACCAGTTTCTTTATTGATAAGTTGAACATGCACTTTGAGTGCAGATTCGTAAGAGATGTTCTTGTTTTTTGCTGTTTCTGCGTCGTATTTAGCTTCTTCGATACTGTGTTTCAGGAAGTGAAGTTCAAGTTTTTTTCCTGAAAAATCTTGGATAGGCGTAATTTCGTCGAGTAGTTCACGGATACCTTCTTTAAGGAACCATTCGTATGAGTCGAGCTGAATTTCAATTAAATTTGGAACTGGAACTTTCTTATCCAGTTGTTCTTCAAAATACCTTCTTTTACTCTTGAGTACGATAGGGTTCTTGTGGAAATCTATCTGTGAAGGTTTGACGAGGCTAGGTTGCTTAGTTTTTTTCTTTGTTCCAATTGGACGTACAGTCTTTTTAACAGGTTTAGCTGCAACAGCCGCTTTCTTGGCTGTGAGTACTTTCTTTTTTGGAGTGAGTTTCTTTAGAGTCTTTGAAGGTTTTTTGGCTGCTTCAGCAGCATCTTTCTTTGCTTTTGGCATAGTAAAGGTTTGGTCAAGGAAATAGCTTGGTGTTCTTTGAGTAGGCCATCGTTCCTCAACGCAGTCTCTTTAGATAGCCGTCTCATCTTACGTTGATTAGTCGGATTGTCAAGTTGGGGTGTATTTAAGGTTGACTTGGTGACGGAAAAGTTGTTAAATGTGTACTTAACATTTTTTATGAGTAAAACTTTAAGAGAAAAAGCATCTGAATTTATGGGTTGGCCAGGTTATCTTGAGGGTAGGCGTTTTAAAAAGGAGCTTGGTGGGGTAGTGTCGCCTGAGGAGAAGAGCAAAATTGATGATTTGCAAAGTGTTTTTTGGAAGAGGGTGTCAGTTATTATTACTGCTGCTTGTTTGGTTACAGGGTTTTCGTATGGTGTATCTCAGTCTAATGAGAGTTCTACGCCTGCGTATTCTTCAGTTTCTATGCGAGCTCCTGTTGCTGAACCTGCTGAAGAGCTTTTTGTTGGCAGGGATGATCCTGATGCAGGTCATATGGGTGGTGCTATGAATAGATTTTTACATTCTTTTGATGAAAAATTCACTAATGGTGCTGGTCCGCATATTTCTAAGATGGTGGAGTATTTGGAAGTTGAAGATTCAGTAAAAAGGAATATGCGTGAAGTAATTGAGATGGTGAAGGACAATATGTTGAACAATCCTGATGTTAATTATCATGCACCTGATAAAGCTAAAGATTTGGATTTCAAGTCGCCCTTTTTTAGTTTTAGAGGGGTGACAAATTTGAAGGGAGGAACTCCTTTAGTTTTTAACAATCTTGATAGGACTATGGATGTTTCTGGAAGATTTCAGTTTTCTAATCAGGGGCACATGATGTTGTTGTATGTGATGTTTACTGTGATGAATAGGGATTCATTTTTGAGGATGGATGGGGATGTTTTTGAAACAGAAGATGATTATAATGCTTTTTATGAAGAGGGAAAGGTGATGGTGTTTGATTATGTTTTGGCTTTTGCTTATGCGATGGAGTTTTTGAATGCGGATCTTAATGGTGGTTTGGAGAGTGGGGATGTGGATGAGTCTGTGAAAAGGGAATTTGGGACATTTTTTTTGCTGGCTAAGACTTATTATCCTCGTGGATTTGAGGGTGTGAGTATGGGAGTGAATGTAAATATGGAGTTTTTGCACGCTGTTGCGGAGTTGTTGAAATCACAGGGCAAAAAACCGACTCTTTTTAATATTGATTCTGATGGTAGTCGTAAAGTGATCGAGCTGTAGAGAGTTTAGTCCTCTGGAGTTACTTCTATTTTGTCGTAATGTTTTTCGTAGTATTTTTTGATACTTTCTAGTTCTTCTACTACGAGATCATCTTCACCGGCATGGAGATGTTTTGGTAGGACTTTGATGGAGATAGCTCCGGGGTATTTGTCCTGATTTAGTTTGGCTAAGAAACTTTCCAGTGGCAGGATGCCTTCTTGAGGTTTTGCATATTTTTTGCCGTGGAAAACGTTTGATAGGTGTACGTGTACGAGGAATTTTTTGAATGAAGGATAGGCGCGCATAATGTCTTTGCGTTTTTCGCCGATACGAGCTGTGTCGAGTGAAATGTGTTTGAAGTCTTTGAGATCTGCAGTGTTGGACATTGAGTGAGAAGGTAGGAAGCCTAGAAATGTTCCGGCTGGAGCGTTTTCTAGAGCAATAGAAATTCCTTCTTTTTCTCTTAGTTTAGGTACTTCTTTTTTGAGCCAAGCGGCTGTTTTGAAGTCGAGAACTTTTGGGGGTTGGAGGATTACAACTTTTGCTCCAACTTTTTTGGCTATTTCGACAACCTCTTTGATTTCTTTAGTAGAAAGATGTTCTGGTGCTGTCACTGAGTGAATTGGCATTCCAGTTTCTTTGCTTAGTTTTTTGAGGTAGGAGCTGTTCCATGAGTCGAATTGACCGATATTCATGCAGAGATCGATGCCGTCGTATTTAGCTTTTTTGGCAAGTTCAAAAATACGGTTTAGGCCGTATCCTTTTAGTGCGTCTGAGCAGAGAATTAACATGTTTGTTTTTTTATTTCTTTGTTATTTTAACATAAAATGTGGTGTTTTGGCAATGGGCGGGGGTTTGCGATATACTTGTTTGCTGTTATGGTTTCGGTGAAAATTAACTTTATATTATGGCTGAGCTTATGGAAGGGATGGCGGATGAGGTTAAAGAGGCTTTGGATAATAGGGCTGAGATTTTGCTGGTTTCTATGGGGAAAGCTGAAAAGAAGTTGAATAGTGGAGGGCTTCGTAGAACTTTTCAGAATTTGATGAATGGCTCTTTGTCCGGGTATAAAAAAGATGGTTCTTTGGCGCATAAGCCTTTTAAATTGGATCATGATTTTGGTGATCGTTCTTCGATGCAAATTAGGCAAGTGGTTCTTGATGCTTATGCTCGTTTTATGGGAGCAGGTGGTGATTATGAAAATATAGATGTGCTTTTGCCTAAAGATGATAATTTTAGGAAACTTGAGGACATGAGGTCTGAAACTCTTGCTAAGTTATCAAAGGTTTTGGTGGAGGCAGGGTTGGTGACACCTACAGTTCTTGCTAAAGGGGAAAAGGCTGAGAGGGGAGAGGTTTACCGGATTACTGCTGGTGGTGGGTCTCATACAGCTATGCATGGTGTTTATAAAACTAAGGAGCTTGTAGCAATGTGTATGGGACAAGTTGGTTGTGGATGTTCAGCTGCTGGTTTTCAACCTTATTTTGAATATGATCGTGCTGAGATTGGTGGTGATAATAAAGGATTGGGTGTTTTTATGAATTCTTCTGAGATTGGTGGTGGAAATTTTGGGAGAGGGGCTGTGCTGTCTAATGTTGATGTTAGGGTTCAAAATATTGGTTATTTGGCTAATGGAGAGATGGTTACTAAGAGATTTGGTAGTGTTGAGAAGGGGAGATTCCCTCTATAAGGGCGATGTTGCTGTTATGATTCTTACTTAAATTTAACTTTATACTATGCGTAGTCTAGAAGTACAAAAAGTTGTTGATAGTGCAGATGCTTATCGAGTGCATGATGTTATGGAAATGGCAAAAGCACGTTTGGATAGTAGTGGGAGGAATTTTAAGAATTTTTGGCAAAATTTAATGAACGGCTCTTTGTCGGGGTATAAGGAGGATGGTACTTTGGCGCATAAGCCTTTGCGTTTGGATTGTAACTTTGGCGGGGAAGAGTCTCCGATGGGAATTAGGCAGATAGTTATGGATTCTTATAACCATGTTATTGGGGACCAGCTTAATCCTAAGCTTTTTCCGGGGAATAGTTTAATTGCCGATGATTTATATGGCTTTAGATCAGCAACTCTTGCTCAATTGTCCAGGATTTTGGTGGAGGCAGGGGTGGTGGTGCCTGAGCGTTTACCTGTGGATGAAGAAGTGGTAGTTGGAGAGGTTTATAGATTTCAGATTGAGAGGGTGAGGAATATGGTGGCTATGTGTATTGGAAAAACTGAGGGTAGTCGTTATAGAGATTGGGAGGATAACCCGATTGATGAAGGGAGTCCGTATTTTGAGTTTGATGCTAGTTCATTGAATTCAGATATGCCTATTTTGGGAGAAGTGTTGGTGGGAGGTGCTGATTTTTCGGGTCATGCTCCGCGTTGGCAGGTGAAAGGTTATGATCGAAGAGGTGGGATTGTTTGTGTAAAATGATTGTTAGGGCTTTAGGTTTTTGATTAATTCGGCTGTTTCTTCTGGGCTTTTGTCTATGAAGAGGGAGCCGATTACTGCTATGTCTGCGTAGGGGGTGAGGGCGTCGATTTGTTCTTTGCTGCGGATGCCAAATCCGACGGCGAGGGGGAGATCGGTGTTTTGGCGGATGCGAGTGAGGTATTGTTTGGTTTCTTCGTTGATTTCGGTTTTTTTGCCTGTGGTTCCGGCGCGAGCCATGCAGTAGATGAAGTGGTTTTTGGGAATTTGTTTTAGTCGTTCTGTGGTGGTGGTTGGGGCGACGACGGGGATGGTTGGGATGTCAGGGTTTTCGTCGAAGGGGAGGTCGGGGATGATCATTTTGTATTTGGCGAAATGTTCTGCTCCGTATTTCAGTACGATGTTGTAGTAGGTCATCACTACTACTTCTTTGTCGGTTTCTGCGATAATTTCGTCGATTAATTCTAAGGCTTTTTTTGTGGTGATGCCGTTTTTTATGGCTTCTACATTGGCTTTAGCGATTTTTTCTCCGTCGGCGATGGGATCTGAGAAGGGGATTTGTATTTCTATAATGTCGCTGCCGGCTGAGGCCATGGCGAGGGCGATTTTTTTACTTTCTTCTATGCTGGGATAACCTGCGACGAGGTGTGTCATTAATTTCATAAGTTTGGGTTTAGAATGAAGATGTCTTTGTCGCCGCGACCTG